>DASPXY010000141.1:0-3275 GCA_035637055.1 Gemmataceae bacterium
TGGACAGCCGAGTGGCTTGCCCATTACGAGCTGTGGAAGCGGAGTGGACGATGGTACGGTGACGGCGACCCGGCCGACGAGACCGCGGTGACGACGAGCCCGGTGCCATTGGATGACAACGGCAAGAAACGCGCTGCACGTCCAGGGCGCGGATGAAACGAAATCCCGCCAGGCACGTCGCAGGCACTCGTGCCCGCCCGTAGTTTGGTCGACGATCCTCGTCGCTGTATCGCCTCGTACGAGCCTCTTGCTCCACTGATCGCTGATCTTCCTACAGCCGTTCATAGATGCAATCCCGCCGTGCACGGCGTTGCCGCAGGCAGGCGTGCCTGCTCGCCATGGCAAAGCTAAACTGCGCGTTAGCAGCGCCTCTGGTCCGCGCGGGCTTGAGGCAGTCGAAGGAGCGGGTACGGGACAGTCGGCGCCTCCCGGACATATCTGGACTGCCCGACCGGGATTCGGTTGAGGAGTGGTTGAGCTTGTCGCTTAACGTTGTCAGGATTCGTGTTTCCGCAGGCCACAGCGAATATGCAATCTTGTCTGGGAGCCCCCTGTAAAACCGTCGGCTTAGCCTACGTTGGTTCGAACCCAACACCTGCCACTACCTGCGAAGATAGCCCGTGAGCTGGGTTTTCCCGGTCTCGCGGGCCTTCTTGTTGCTGTGCCGCCGTGCTTCATGATGTGCCGCTGTGAGCCGCCGCGTAGCAGTGGTTACGGACATATGGCGGACGGATTTGGGGCGGAGCAAGCGGTTCACCGCACCGCTTGCTCCTGGATTTTGATGGCCTGCCGTCCCGGGTGAAGAGCCCGCCAGGCTCCCTGGAAGATCACTGGTCGGTCGAGGGTCTGGCCCACGCGTGGCCCTCGGGATCTACCGGCAGGCGCGACAACACTGCTGATATCGGTACCGCTTCGGACACGCCAGGCAGGAGCCCGCGACTAAGGGTCTACGCATGGGCGGGAGAATGCAACGCCCAGCCAGGGATAAACCAGCTCCCAGTTGGTCGGTGCCGCGCCAGTTCCGCCGACCTCTGACTGACCTGGGATGTACCTGCGGCGGACCTGCCATTACCTCGCTGGATGGTACCGATGACGGCGAGCAGTCCAAAAAGACCAGTGACCTGCGCAGTCATGACCTGTGCCGCTCGAAAATAGGATTCTGACTTTGATCTGGTCCTTCTCGGTTTTCAGGCGGCTCGCTCGTATTCGTTGATCAGACCGCTCAGGACCGGTTTTCGGCGGATCTGGTACGTGTTGGGGTTCCAGAACTCGGCCACCGGTCTTGACCTGGGCTTCTACGCGGCCCGCTCGTATTCGTTGAGAGGCCGCCGAGAACGGGTCGGCGCTTGATCCGCTCCCGGGAGAGGTCGGCGACAGGGTGATCGGGCCGGGGCGGGCGGAGTTCCCGGCTGTGATGGGGTCGTGGTCCGTTGTAGTGGGCCGCGTACTCGGTCATCACGACGCGCAAGTGTCCTTCGCCGATGATCAGCATCCGGTCGGTCACCTCCGTCCGGGCGGTGAGCACAAATCTTTCGGCATAAGAGTTCGCCCGAGGGCTGCGGGGCGGGATCTTCACCGCCTCGATGCCTGCGCTCGCGAGGACCGCGTCGAACGATGCAGTGAACTGCCTGGCGCGGTCGCGGACCAGGAACCGGAAGTCCGCGGCCCGGTCACCGAGGTCCATCAGGAGATTCCGGATCTGCTGGATGGTCCACGGCGCGTCCGGGTGGGCGGTGGCCCCCAGGATGTGCACGTAACGGGGGCCGACCTCCATGACGAACAGGCAGTACAGGCGCCGGAGTGTTACCGCGCAGTCCACATGGAAGAAGTCCGCGGCCAGCATGGTCGCGGCTTGGGAGTGCATGAACTGCCGCCAGGTCGTGTCGCGGCCAACCCGTAAGGGTGGCCGAAATGACAAGGAAGATCACCTACATAACATGCATGAGAGTAAGTAGTCTGCGTGTGTGCCTGGCCGTCCCTGTCATGTCCCGGGTGATCGGATCGACCTTGGTGAGAAAACCTCAATGCGCCGGACTCGTGCCCTGACTACCGCCCAGCCCATTCCCGGCGCCTCTTCTTCTTCCCTGGAGCCTGACGTGGATATCACAGTTCCCAACATCGGCCACTTCGTCGACGTGCTGGTCATCGAGGTGCATGTGACCGCCGGCGACGTCGTAGCCGCTGAGGATCCGCTCATCACGCTGGAGTCCGACA
Source organism: Gemmataceae bacterium (assembly GCA_035637055.1). Classification (GTDB taxonomy): domain Bacteria; phylum Planctomycetota; class Planctomycetia; order Gemmatales; family Gemmataceae; genus DASPXY01. Next base: position 2,215 of record DASPXY010000141.1, read on the forward strand.
AGGCCACGCTGGACGTTCCCGCGCCGGTCGCGGGAACAGCTGACGAAGTCGCCACCCGGGTCGGTGACCGGGTATCCGCAGGGGACCTCATCCTGCGGCTCGACGCCGCGCCGGGGTCCGGCGGCCCAGCCGCCGCGCCGGTAAAGGAGCGCGTCACCGAGGACGCGGTCTCCGCGCCGACCGAGCCACCGGGCTATGGCTCGCCTAGCGGGATTTACGAGGTCATCGAGGTCGCAGTCCCCGATATCGGCCATTTCATCGACGTGCCAGTGATCGAGGTACATGTGGCCACCGGTGACGTGGTAAGCGGCAAGGACCCGCTGATCACCCTAGAGTCTGACAAGGCCACGTTGGACATCCCGGCGCCCGTGGCCGGAACCATCGCCGCCGTCCGGGTCGCCGTAGGCGACAACGTCTCCGCCGGCCATGTCATTGCCGACCTGCGCACAGGCCGGCAACCAGTGCCCGGGCAGCCGCAGCAGCAAGCACCGTAGCCGCGCCCGGCCCGGCGGTCGGCCGCCGGGCCGCGCCGGGCCACTTAGCAGCCGTGCCACCGTGTGCCGCAGAGTGCCGTTTTATCCGTGGGATTCTTGTGGGGAACATCGACGGGACTCGGACCTGTGGAGTTTTGTGGGGCACCTGAGAGCCCTGGCCGGAGCCCGCTTCGCGGCTGACAGGTGACATGCGGGCCAGGCCGGGCAGACGAACGAGTCCGCGGCGAAGATCTCGGTCGACCTTGATGGCTTGCTGAAGCAGGGGCGCGGCTGCCGCCTCTGCAGGACCGCGAGCTGGTGGCGCAGGATCAATATCTCGGCGGTCTTCCATGTCTCCTCACGCCAGGACAGCCGCAGCCCCGCGGCTAGTTGCGTGACCAGGAGGAACACCAACCGCAGGCACATGATCGGTGATCATCACGGGGGAACGCCGGACAAGCAACTCTGCTGGTCAGCGCCGCGGATGGGATTCTCGGCACGCACAGTTCGCAGATCGCGTTCATCCGCGGAGCCTGGACGGCGGTGTGCAAGATCGTGGTGCCGCTGGCCTTGAAGACGGCGTCGAAC
>DASPXY010000142.1:0-4327 GCA_035637055.1 Gemmataceae bacterium
TTTCTGCCTGGCCGTGGTGGGTCAAGCGGCGACCGGTTCCCGTTGGCAGGCTCATATCTGGCGATCAGGGTCAACATCGACCGCGGGCCAAATCGCAGCTGACCGAGTCGCTCCAGAGCGGAACCCCCTGCAAGGCGGACCTGCTGGTCGCCATCAACTCATATCCGGCCGGCCCGCACGGAGCCGAGACCAAGATCCCCCATTCACGGGGCTGGCGGGGTTCCAGGAGAACGGGACCCATCTTTTCTGGGGCGGCCGCATCGCGGCCCGGCCAAATCTCGGTCACACGTTCACCCTGGATCGGTCGGGACTGGCCTTTCTGCCTGGCCGTGGTGGGTCAAGCGGCGACCGGTTCCCGTTGGCAGGCTCGGCGAATGACCGCATCGGTCGGCACCAGACCGCCGTTCACGTATCGCCACAACGCGACCAGGAGCTTGCGTGCGACCGCCACGATCATGATCCTCCGGATTCGTCCGGCCATCTTGCCGGCTCGCTCGCGGAACCATCGGCTGAGTGCGCTGTCGGGTTGGTATCGCAGCCAGAGCCAGGCCAGTTCGATCATGGTGGTTCGCACCAGGGCGTTGCCGGCCTTGCTGATGCCTTGATCGCGACTCGTGCCGCCGCTGGCATAGGGGCTCGGCGTCAGGCCGGCATAGGAGGCGACTTGCCGTCGGTTCCCGAAGCATCTGTAGAAGATCTCACGGACCAGCACTGTTGCGATCTCCGGTCCGATGCCCCGCAGCCGCGTGAGATTGGCGATCATGAGCCGGGATTTCTCATCTTCCGGCCGAGCCGTCGTCGTGACGACAGCATCGCGAGCCGCTTCCACCTCGGCGATTTGAGCCATCACCAGCTCGAGGCGTGCGAGTTCACGCTCCAGCTCTCGCTGGACCTGCGGCGGCAATGCGCAACCATCGGCACCCACGAATCGCTCCAACCGCGTGTGCCTGTCCGACCGCAGCGGCTGGTAATCGCCGACCCCGTGAAGGGCGAGAAGCGACTTCATGCGGTTCACGTGTGCGATCCGTTCCCCAACGAGCCGCTTCCGCTCGCGATGCAGGCGCCTGGCATCCTCCTCCGCGACCGTCGGCACACGGACCATCCGACAAACTTGAATCTCGCCCCGCGACCAGGCGATCAGGGCCCGCAGCAGCGCTTCAACGTCGATCGCATCGGTCTTCACGCGCCGAGCACGGCGGTCGACCTGCAGGCTGGCAGGGTCCATGACGTGACAGCTGATCCCCTGCGCAGCGAGGCGGCGCTGCACCCAGAAACCGTCATACCCGGCTTCGTAGCAGCAGAATACGGCGGGCTTGCCGCCATCGGCGCCGATCACCCGCTCTCGCCAGCGCTCGATCAGCGCCAACAGCCCGGCGATGTCGCCGGCCTTGAGCTTGTACCGGCGAGGCCGACCGTCGAGCGGCGTCTGCATCGCCACAAGCCAACCGGCCTTGCTCAACTCGATGGCAACATAGAGGGTCGTGAGGGTATCAGCAGAAGTGATCGAAGTGCTCAAGTTGACCTCCTATCGCAGCGTCGGCCCGCTGATCCCAGGCAATACCCACGCCAGGGCTCAGCAGCCTGCATAGGATCTTTTCTCAGAAGCGGCTTCGGCTCCGCCCCCAATCCGAACTCGGATTGGCGACAGTTTGCGCCGACTGTCGACGGCCAGATGCAGGTGACTACCACGGCGCGCAATGTGGCCATGACACCGCCAAGTGTCCCACCACCGAGGCGCCAGGACCCTACTTCCAGAAGGAGTTCTTTCACAATGGCTACGCCAAGAGCCTGAAGCAGCTCGTCCATTTCTACAATACGCGCGACGTGTATCCGTACAAAGTGACGTCCGGACACTGCCCGGAAGGAACGACGGAAAAGGTGAACTGCTGGCCCATGCCCGAGGTCCCGAACAACATCGACATGACGGTCGGTAAGCTCGGCTTGACTCAACTTCAACACCGGGTTTTTGGAACTTATTGATCTGATTTGTGGATTCTGTTTTTCGCGGCCGGCGTGGCACTACGCGTACGGGGTGTGAGGCGGCGGTTGCGGGGTTTCGGGCTGGGCGGGCCGGTGGGCGCGGCGGGTTTTTCTGCGTCGAGGCGTCGGAACAGGGGCGGCAGGGCGACACCAACGGCCTGGAACACTGATCCAGCACAGCCGGGCGCCTGGTTGCGGAGCACGAAGCGGCGCCCTTGGCTCTCGACGGTGGTCTCGACGACGCGGTCGAGGTCGGCGATGACGTCCTGCCACTCGAGATCCAGTTCGGCCGCCTGCAGCCGGTCCTGCAATTCCTTGCGCAGCACCAGTGCCAGGAAGCTGCAGAACAGGTGGCCGCGGATGGCGGCGTCGCTGGCGTGATAGACCGGCCGCGTTTCGAGCACGGCCTTGGTGGTGCGGAAGATCTGCTCCACCTTCCACAGTTCGCGGTAGCGGAGCGCCACCTCGAGGGTGGGGAGCTTGCTGTTGGTGCGCAGCACGTAGAAGCCGTCGAGCTTTGCCTCCTCGGCCACCTTGGCCTCGTCCAGCGCGAAGTGATCGTCGCCGACCACCTTCAGGAACTTGCGGAAGCCGCTGTTGCCGACCAGGGATTTGTCGCCGCGCGACAGCTGTTCCTGCAGCGCCGCGATGATCGCGGTCCGCTGAGCCGCCTCCCAGGCGGCACGCTCGGGGTTGTAGCAGACCACATAGCGCCGGGGCTTGCCCTTGCCGTCCCAGGGCCGGACCAGGACCTCCTTGACCTCGATATCGGTCGTCGTGCCGGCCGCCTTGGGGATGGACAGCGGCACCATGCCGGTGGTGTCGGCGAGTACGGTCTCGCGCACCTCGGCATCGTTGCGCTCGCGCGTCCCCAGAATGTATTCGATCCCGCGCTCTTCCAGTTCCGCCAGCGTGCGGGCGCTGATCATGCCGCGATCGGCGACGACGCAGATCCGGCCGATGGCGAAGCGCCCGCGCAGGCGGTCGATCACCGGCAGCAGCGCCTGGACGTCGGTGGCGTTGCCCGGCCGGGTTTCCGAGCAGAGAGGACGGCCGTGGCGGTCGATGACCACGCCGATCACCACCTGTTTCAATTCCGGGCGGTGATCCTTGGACTTTCCGCGCCGCCCGAGCGTCTGGCCACCCTCGCCGTGGAAGTAGAGGGCGGAGGTATCGAAGAACACCAGGTCCAAGTCGTTGAACAGATCGCGTCGTCGCGCGAACAGCCGCTCCTCCACCAGGTCCTTGATCGCCCGCGGCGCCCGGGTGCGTCCCTCCTGGTCGGCCAGTTCCTCACCCAGCCAGGCGATCGCCCGGTACAGGTGGTGCAGATCGATGCCGTCGAGCCCGCCAAGCCGGTAGCCCTCCAGCCACTTGTCGCAGGCCCGGTCGGAGCCGGAGATGCACAGCCGGTGCAGCACGCTGGCGAAGATTGCCCGCTCCACCGGGAACTGAAACTGGCGCTCTGCCAGCAGCCCTTCGATGACCGCCTGGCAGCCGGTCTCACGCCAGAGACGGTCGAAGATCAGCGGCGGCCCGAGGCGCCGGCTGTCGACCACCAGCCCATCGCCATCGCGCAAGGCGGACAGCACCAGCGCGGTTTCGCTCAGGCGGGCGCCGGACTGCAGGAGTTGGTCGAGCTTGCCGGTGCCGAGCCAATCCTCCGCCCGCCCCAGCGTGGCGACGACATACTGCCGGACGGAGCTGCCATCGCGGCGGCTCTCGACGATCTGCAGGTAGCTGCGTTCACCAACGAACTTGCGGCGGAAGAACATGCGGGCCTCGTCGGGTGCACTACGCCAATGCACCAGACGTCAGCCTCTGTCAACGCATTTCATGCCAATCGCGTGGCACTACATTTCCGGCCAATTTTCGATTCCCGCCCCCCGGAAACCGCAGAAATCCGCCATTTTCCTTCCGCAACCGCCGCCAAAACTGTTCAACTTCAGCCTGAGAATCCGATCGGAAAAGAGTTGCGTGATTTCAGTCGGTTGTGATTCCGTCACGGTACCGGCAGCGACGGAGTCACGCGACCCGGCGGATGAGGAAGGAGTCGGCGTTGTTGGCGCCGCATTCGCCGGCCAGCGCGATTGCGGCGACTGGCCGCACCGGGGATCATGCCCGGCGAGGAACTCGACCCTCGGCGCCGGATGTGGAAAGAATCGGGATCGCCTCGATGCGATTTTCCTACTCGTGGGTCTTCAGCCTCGATCGCTGACGATCGCCGGCATCTGCTTCCCGTCGGGCGGAACGTGGGAGCGAGGAGGGGCATTCCGTGATGCGCGCGATCGCTCGAGGCTCCGCTTGACCCGCGCCTCGACGCGCTGCGAGGGGTCCAGCATCGACG
>DASPXY010000143.1:0-3641 GCA_035637055.1 Gemmataceae bacterium
ACCGCGCGGCTCTGGGATCTGGGCCAGCAGAAGGAGCGGTGCATCTTCAAAACCGGCGGTGCCGACCAAAGGGGCCTGGCCTTCACTCCGGACGGCAGGACGCTGGCTACCGGCGGGGAGAAGATGGCTGATTCCGTGAAACTCTGGGAGGTGGACACAGGCAAGGAGCGGGCGCGCCTGCCCGAAGGCTCGGGAATCCCTCTGGCATTTGTTGCGCACGGCAAGCTGCTGACCGTCTCGGATTCTACAATGCAGTTGTGGGACGTTGCCCTGCAGCAGAAGCGGCGTGCCTTCGCAATCAAGGGATGGTCTTTCTCCATCGCAGTCTCCCCTGACGGCAAGTTGCTGGCGACGGATAGTAACGGCGATATCGGCGCGGGCAGCGTCTGGGAGACGGAGACAGGAAAGTTGCGGTTCGCCATTCCGCCGGGCGGGGAATGCTGAATCAGCGCCGTGGCTTTTGGCCACGATAGCCGGACAGTTGTCGCGGCAGACCATCTCGAAGCGACCGTGCGCGTGTACGACGCCGGCAGCGGTAAGGAGCGGGCCACGTATCGCCTGCGGGAGCAACATGCCGATGAACGGATGACCCTGGCGGTGTCACCGGACGGCAAACTCCTGGCGGTGTCGATGGACCGGCAGGTGACCCTCCTGAGGCTGGACAAGTTGCTGAAGCAGCCGGCCGGGCGGTGAGATCCGTGGCGCCGTCCTGCAGAAATGCGCGCAGGCCGAACGGGAGTTGGGGTGAGGGGAGGGTCAGCGTGCAATGCAATGCAATGAATCCACCCCTCCCTCTATTATCTCGCTCCGATGCGCCGTACACAAGCCCAGAGTGCCAGCGATGGGAGTGTCCCGGCGCTGGCGCTTCGGGCTTGTGTCCCGAGTGTTCCTCGATAACTTTATCCGCGGAGCATCATGCGACTCGCCTTTAGCACGAATGCCTATCTCAAATTTCCTTTTCCCGAGGCGGTCGGCCGTCTGGCGCGGATGGGCTACGCCGGCGTCGAGATCATGGCCGACGTGCCGCATGCCTGGCCGGCCTTCCTGCTGGAGGAGCAGAAACAGGCCATCCGCGACGCCCTGGCGAAGAACCACCTCGCTATCTCGAACATCAACGCCTTCATGATGCACGCGGTCAACGATCCGCGGCAGCGTTACTGGCATCCTTCGTGGATCGAACCGGATCGCCATTATCGGCGTATCCGCATCGATCACACAATGCGCGCCCTGACGCTCGCGAAGGAGTTGGGAGCGCGCTGCATCACTACCGAGCCGGGCGGCCCTGTCGAGCCGGGCGCTTCGTGGGCGGACGCTTTGAAATTGTTCGTCGAGGAGATCAAGCCGGTCGCCGCTCACGCCGAGAAGGAGGGCGTGTTGCTGCTGGTCGAGCCGGAGCCGGGCCTGCTGATCGAGACGGCCGATCAGTTCCTGGAGTTCATGAAGCACATCGACTCGCCGGCGGTCGGCATGAACTTCGACATCGGCCACGCCTACTGCGTCAGCGACGATCCCGCGACCACGATTCCGCGCGTGGCGAAGTACATCCGCCACTTCCACCTGGAGGACATCGCCGCGACGCGCGTCCACCATCACCTGATCCCCGGCGAAGGAGCGATTGATTTCGCCGCGGCGTTGCGGGCCATCCTCGACCTGGGATATGATGGCTGGGTGACCATCGAACTGTATCCCTACGTGGACGATCCCGACCTGGCGGCGCGGACGGCCCTGGAGCGCGTCAAGACCATCCTCGCCGTCGCTCCTTCTCCCCTCGCCCCTTGCGGGAGAGGGGTTGGGGGTGAGGGGGAAAGCAGAGGCCCCGCGCGATGAGTGAAAGCCAGACGGACAGTCCCGCCGTGGACACCGCGGCACCGCCGACGGCGCACCCGTTCACCTTCCTGCCCTACGCGCAATTACTGCGGCTGCCGAACGTCTTCACCGCGATGGCCGACATCTGCCTCGCGGCTCTCGCCCTCGGCGCTCTGCCGGGACAGATCCTCCCGTTCCTGCTGCTCCTGTTGGCGTCAAGCTGCCTGTACTGCGCCGGCATGGTGTGGAATGACTACTTCGATCTCGAAGAAGACAAACGCGATCGGCCTTTTCGTCCTTTGCCGACGGGCAAGGTGAGCCTGCACGCGGCGACGACACTGGGGACGGCGCTCCTCGCCGCGGGGGTGGCTCTCGTGGCGCTGGCGGGGGCTGTCGGCGACGGTTACCGAGTGGCGCCGCTGGTCGTCGCTCTCGTGCTGGCCGTCACCATCCTGCTCTACGATGCCTGGCTGAAGCGCACGGTCGTCGGCCCGGTGGCGATGGGGGCGTGTCGCTTTCTCAATGTGATGCTCGGCCTGACGGTGATGGCCGGCGGCCTCACGGGCGGCGGCGTGTTCCTGGCGATCGTGGTGGGCGTGTACATCGTCGGCGTGACGTGGTTCGCGCGGACCGAAGCGAAGGTGAGCAACCAGGGTCAACTGATCGGCGCGGCAGCGGTGATGCTGACGGCCTTTCTCTTCGCGCTCGCCGTGCCCGCACTGCTCAGGCCGGCGCCGCGCGGCGACGGGTCGCTGTTCGCGTTTGTGCAGGTCGGTCTGGGACAGGTGCTGTTCCTCTATCTGCTGGTCGCCTTCGGTTTTTACCTGGCGGCTGCGATCCTGAACGCCATCGCCGACCCGGTGCCCGGGCGCGTGCAGGCTGCCGTCAAGCGAGGCATCCTCGGGTTGGTGTGGTTCGACGCCATTTTGGCCGCCGCGCTGGCCGGCACCGTCGGCCTGGCGCTGGCGCTGCTCCTGATCCCGGCGACGGCGCTCGGCCGCCGGCTTTATTCGACGTGAGGCGCCCCTGATGTCCGATATTCCTCTCCCCCCAATCGAAAGGTTCACGCTCAAGCGCGCCGTCAACCAGGCGGTCGGGCTGGCTGTCCTGATGATCGCCTCGCTCGGCGGTTACCTGGCGATCCTGAAATGGCGCGGCTGGGACGGCTACGATCACATCACCTGGATCCCCTGGGACGAGGTGGTGCCTTTTCAGCCCGGTTGGGTGTGGGCTTATCTCATCCCGTACATCGTCGGTCCCACCCTCGTCGGCCTGATGAGCCGCGAGACCTTCGCCTGGTTCGTGCCGCGTGCGATTGTTGCAGTTTTGCTATCGCTCACGGTCTTTATCATCTACCCGACGCAGACGGCAGCCCGGCCCCCGCTGACGCTGGAGCCGGGGCCGACACGCGAGCTGTACAAGTGGATGATCGAGGTGGATGAACCGCCCGCCAACGCGGCGCCGAGCCTGCACGTCAGCCTGACCTGTCTGCTGGCGCTGGCGCTCTTGCGCGACTTCCGGCGCTGGTGGCTGCCCATCGTCGCCGGCACCCTGGTCGTGTGGGCGGCGACACTCTTCACGCGCCAGCATCACCTCATCGACGTGGGGAGCGGGGCGCTGGTGGCCTGCGCTGTCGTGCTGGTCTGGCCGCGACGGCAGAACCTCGGTGAGAACGGAGCGCTGCGAGCAGGTGCGGACAAGTCGGCCCTTTGACCAGGATCGCGGCCCTGTTGCGCTGGCCTCACTTCCCGAGAATCAGACGCCACCCCTGAACCATCCCCGAGATTCGTTTCTCGGTTGAGGCCGTCGCTTGCGTTCGCTCCAGCGTGTTCTAT
>DASPXY010000144.1:0-10604 GCA_035637055.1 Gemmataceae bacterium
TGCAGTTGACCGGGCCGCCATTCTGGTCTTGCGCGGGTTGACGTTCTTGCAGGCGGTCCCGGCAACTGAACTTTACCGTTAGCCGGCAACGTGGACCCTCGCAAAAGCGACCACGCCGTGGGTTCGGGCAAGTTGCCCACCCACGGCGCGCGCGTTTCTTCAAGACGTCGGTCCCCAGCTATCGGCCAGACGGTCTGGTGAGTCTGCTCACCGCCAGTCGATCGAGACGAAGATCGGGTTGATCAAGTTGTCCACCTTGGCCGAAGACACCGTTTGGGCGTTCTTCCCGTCCGCGTCCGCCACGATCAGGAACGCCTCGGTCTCGACGTTCGGAGGCAGTTCCTCCTTCTTGAGCAGGTCGAGGTGATTTTGCTTCCAGGTGTAGGCCACCCGCTTGCCGTTTGGAGACCAAGCCACCCCCGTCGCCCGAGCGTTCGTGGGGAAGTCGCCGAGCGGCAGCCGCTTCCTGGTCGCGACGTCCAGCACGTACGGCCGAGCGCTCATTCCCCACTTGTGGGCGTCCTTGTCGTTCTCCGGGTCGGCGTCGATGAACAACACCTGCTTCCCGTCTGGGGATAGCCGCGCCTCGCGCCGGTAGTTTAGCGGGTGCCTGCGGAGGTCGCACAGCGGGATTACCGCCTCCTCTCCCCGAGTGGCCAGCGCGAGCCGGTTCTTCTTGGCTTTCCGATCGTACTCCTGAACCAGGAACGTTTTCCCGTTTCGGGACCAGTCGAGAACCCGGGTACCGGCGGGCAAGACGAGCGGTTCGGACTTGCCGGTCTCCGCGTCGATCAGGACGTTCTCGAACGCCGCGTTGTCCTCTGGCCCGGTCATTTTCGCGGCGACCAACTGTTTCCCGTCCGGCGACCAGCAGCATAAACTGAGCAGCGCGCAAGGCATATCGATCATGACCAGCGGCTTGTCCGCGCCGATCTTGCGGATGACGACCTGGAACGGCCAAGGCTTCTCCGGCTCGCCCTCCCGCCTCGGCGGCCTTCCCACCTCCTTATTCAGGACGAAGGCTACGCGGGCGCCGTCCGGGGACAGCCGGCCATTGCCGGACAGCTGTGTCTCGTCCGGCACCGAAAACTCCGCCACTTTCTTCCCCTCCGGGGTCAGCGCAGCGATGGAATCGGCGCGGACGAGCAGGAGGGTTCCCGGGCCGGCGGGTTGCGGCTTCTTCTCTCCGGCCGACTTGCCGGCAGCCAGCGGCTTTGGGGCTTTCTGGTCGGGTGGCGTTTGCCCCAGCACAGGACCGAGGGATATGCCTACGGCCGCTGCGAGCACCGCGACCAGCACGAGCACCACCGTCGCGATCTTGAGTTTGAGCAACATCATGTTTGTCAACACTCCTTCTGTGAGAGCAGCTACCCTGGCCGAGATCAGGCCGGTAGCCGCCGCTTGCCCCGCCGCAAAAAGGCTTGCGGCTTTGATTGTGGAAGACAGCACCGAGGTTGGTACACCTGCCGCCGCCGAGGCATTCTGCGCCAGCATCGCCGCCAGCGACCCACCGGACACCGCCAGGCCATGCCGGGCGAGCCGCTTCGCCAACATCGCTCTGCCCCTCGCCACCCGCGCCGCCAGGGTGCCGTCAGGCACGCCGAGCTGACGAGCTGCTTCCTTGCGGGTCTTCCCCTCCAGGTCGCAGAGGACGATGGCGACACGATACTTTTCGGGCAGGCGGCTCAGCTCTTGGTCGAGCAGGGGTTGCAGGTCGTGCCAGAGGCCTTGTTCGGTCACGGCCGGTTCTGGCATGTCCGTCACCTGCCTCTCCCTCGCCCTCCTTTTGGCGGTTGTGGCCCTCGCCTTGAGCGCCGTCTGGTGGGCCACGCCGTAGAGCCAATTGGCAAGCAACTCAGGAGAAGCGATTGACGCCGCCTTGCGGACCAGGACGAGGAAGGTGGCTTGAAAGGCGTCCTCGGCGTCGTGGTGGTTGCGGAGGACACGGCGGCACACGCCCCAGACCATCGGACCGTGGCGACGCACAAGGGCTGCAAGAGCCGCCTCTTCACGACGGCTGATGTAGTCCTCCAGCAGTTGTCCGTCGGTCAGCCCCGCCCCCTCCCGCAGAAGTACCGTCCTGCGAAGGTGCTGGATGACCTTGCTCGTCTGGCTGGCCGCCATGCCGTTTCCCTTGTAGGGGTGATGCCCGCCCTCTATCTTACTACTACCCGCACAGGGCCGTTTGATGCACTTTTTTGTTGAGAGCAGCGGGGACCGGCTAACCAGGCGTTGCAGATGTAACGGCAAATGTCAAGCCCCGTCTCCGTGATGACGGTCGGTGAGCACGGTTCGCCGGCGCATCGCGGGGCGCACCCTGGACGGCCCGCGCGGCGGGCTCGGGTTGCTTCCCTCGTTAACCGTTCTCAACCGTTCCTCTTCTCTGTTCCGCCGCGGGGGGCCGGTTCGAGCCCGAACGTCTGCACCAGCTCGAGCGCCGCCGCCCGCAGCGATAGCCCCTGCACCGCGGCCCACAGGTCGATCACGTCGCCCTTGCGGCCGCACTCCTTGGCGAAGCACTGCCAGAGGCCGGCGTCGAGGTTCACGCTGAACGTCCGGCCGCGGGCGGCGCCGCGGTGCAGCGGGCCGGCGCAGCGCCGCTGCGGGCCGCTGCCGCGCAGCCGTGCCGTCAGACCCAACTGGTCGAGCACCCGCGCCAGCGGCAGTTGCCCCTTGCGGTGCGCGAAGTCGCGGTAAGTGCCCTTGCCGACCGCCGCGGCCGCGGCTACCGTGTCGGGACAGGCCGCGGTGACCACTGGCTGTGCCGGCACAGCGTCCGGCTTGTGGCCCGCGGTCTGGCCTTCTTGTGACATACCGTTGTCACTCATCTCGCGAGTCTGTGACATATCATGGTCAGTCCCCTCGACGTGGGCCGGCGTCTGCCACGGGTAGTGGTCGGGGGCGACGTGCCAGTCGGGGAGCTAGGAGATATTGGCGAGGTCGGTCGGCGAGGCTGCGGCGAGCAGCCGCGCGGTGGGGTAGCGGTGGACCAGCTCCAGCACCCAGACGGCGGCGAGGTCCTTGGTGAGCAGGGCCAACTCGGGGAAGGTCAGCGCGCGCAGGTGAGGGAACTGGTTGAGCAGGCGCGTGCGCTGGCGGACGACGGCCTGGAGGCGGCCGGCGACCTGGCGCAGACTGCGGAGTTCTTGTGACAGGGATATGTCAGTCGTGGGCTTCTCGGTCAGTGCGAAGCGGGCGGCGGCGCGGGCCTCGACGGGATCGGACTGCTGGCCACCAAAGAGAGCGGCGCGGTAGTTCTTGTTGCGCTGGGGATCCCCGCAGGAGAGGGCCAGGCTGAAAGGGGCCGTAGCCGCGCGGGCCCTCCGGCGCGTGTCGGACCGCGAGGAAGCTTGTGATAAGAGGTCAACGCCTCAAGAGGTAACCAGCTCTTGGGTCCGACGCGGAGGGGTCAATCTGCAGCAAGAGGTCGTGCCTCAGCAGACCGAAAGACCTCCTCGCGACTCCCCGGTTGAGGATACGCCCGACCGATGGTCAGGCGCGAAAGTGAACATACAAGCAGACGGCGGGGCATGATTCGTTTCCGTGACTTCAAGATCTCCGGTGCCCCGCCGCTGCTGAGCTGGGTCGTTCTGAGAAGCAAGGTGTCCGGGTATCTCCGCTCACCCGGACACATCGTCGAAGGTCTCGTCGGTCGCGGTACTTCCCCCACGTCCGTGCCGGCGGTCTCGCGGGCCTCCTGCTCTTCTGACTTCTGGCCGCGCTTCCCTCGTGTCGGAATCTCCTGTCGCCTCGGGTTGCCGCCCTGTCGGCGTGTCACCCTGGTTGGGGGGAGCGGCGTCGAGCGGAAGCAAACCTGCGAAGCGGGATTCGACGAAGGCCTCCAGTTCAGCGCCGGGGACGCTTGCCGCAGCGGCGTCCTGACGCGACAAACCAGAGGCGGTCGGAGGAGTCACCGCCAGCGTGCGGACAGGCTCACCGAGGCCGGCGATTGCGCCCGAGCCGGGGTCTACCGGCATGACACGGACCGCGTCGGCGACGATATAGCCATCGGCGTTGTCCGACAGCACGACGCGCAGCGTGCCGCTCGTGATCTGGACCGTCGCAAGATTCTGGAAGGCGACGCCGCCCGCCAGCGTGCCCGACGGCGCCGGCCGCTGGTCCACGCGGACGGTCAATAAGAGAGTATTGCCATCGTAGATACTGTAGGAGGCGTTGCTCGCGTGGTTGCTGGCGGCGTTCCACGTAGCCTGGACCGTGTAGGAGCCGACCGGCAGGCCCGCGAGTTGCCAGGCGGCGGTGTTGCTGCCGCTGCCGGCCGCGTGATAGCCCAGCCCGCCATTGTAACCCGCCGCCCAACTCGCCCAGCCTGACCCTGTTTCGCTATAACCCGGACCGCCATTATCCAGCACGACCGGGCCGGTCACCGTCACCGGCTGCGCCGTCTGGGCGATATTGTTGGTCTCGTCGGTCTCCAGGACAGCGTCACCGCTGTCGAGCCGCGCGAACAGGTAATACGTCCCCCCGCCGGACAGGACGAGGGCCGGGCTGCTGCCACTGTGGCTCCCCACGCTCGTGTCGTTACTGCTGCCGAGAGTTTCACTCCCCAGCAAGATGTCGTCGCCGTTGCCGAGGATCGCGTCGGTGGAGGCGTAGTAAGTGATCGTGAAGCTCCCCGGCAGCGCCGTCCCGCTGACGGTGTAAGTGCGGCTGAGGTTGAACGGCACCTGCGCGAGGACACTGCTCGGGCCGCTGATGCCGCCCGCGGACCAGTTCACATCCGCGACGGGCGGCGGCATCGGCTCAAGGCGGACTGCGTCGGCGACGACGTAGCCATCGCCGCTGTCGGCCAGCACGACGCGCAGTGTGCCGCTCGTGACCTGCACGCTCGCCAGGTTCTGGAAGACGACACCGCCAACCACGATGCCCGTGGGATCCGACCGCTGGTCAACGAAGATCGTTCTGAGGAGCGTGTTCCCGTCGTAGATGCGATACGGCGCATTGCTCGAGTGGTTGCTGGCCGCGTTCCAGGTCGCCTGCACCGTGTAGTATCCTGCCGGCAAGCCGGCGATTTGCCAGGCCGCAGTGTCGGCACCTGAGCCGGCCGCGTGATAGCGCAGCCCGCCATTGTAGCCCGCCGCCCAGCCCGCCCACGCCGACCCCGTTTCACTATAACCCGGACCGCCATTATCCAGCACCATCGGACCAGTCACCGTCACCGGCTGCGCCGTCTGGGCGATATTGTTGGTCTCGTCGGTCTCCAGGACGGCGGCGCCGCTATCGAGCCGCGCGAACAGGTAATATGTCCCGCCGCCGGACAGGACGAGGGCCGGGCTGGTGCCGCTGTGGCTGCCCACGCTCTTGGCAACGGCGGCACTGATGGTCTCACTTCCGAGCCAGATATCGTCGCCGTTGCCAAGGGTCGCATCGCCGTACGCATAGTAAGCGATGGTGAAACTACCGGTGACCGGGGCGCCGCTCACGGTGTAGGTGCGGCTGATGGTGAACGGTGTCTGCGAGGTGATGGCTGTCGGGCCGGTGATCCCGCCGCCGAACCAACTCAGGTCCACCAGGGGCACTGTTCTCTGCACGACGCGGATGGCATCGGCGACGATGTAGCCATTGGCGTTGTCCGACAACATCACCTGCAGCGTGCCGCTGGTGACTTGCACGCTCGCCAGATCCTGGAACGCGACGCCTCCCACCACGACCCCTGTGGGTGCCGTCCGCTGATCCACGAGGACAGTCGTCCTCAGGATCGAGCCGTCATAGATGCTGTACGGTGCGTTGCTGGGGTGATTACTGGCACCATTCCAGGTCGCTTGAATCAGGTAATACCCCGCCGCCAGTCCCGAGACCTGCCAGATGGCCGCGTCGGCGCCGGTGCCGGCGGCGTGATAGCGCAGACTGCCGTTGTAGCCCGCCGCCCAGCCTGCCCAGCCGGATCCCGTCTCCGCGTACCCCGACTGTCCATCATCGAGGATCATCGGCGCCGGCACCGTCACCGGCTGCCCTGTCCCGGCCAAGTTGTTGCCCTCGTCGGTCTCCAGCAAGGTGTTCTGAGTATCCAGCCGGGCGAAGAGGAAGTACTGGCCCGCCGTGGGAAGCAAGAGAGCCGGACTGACGCCACTGTGCAGCCCCACCGTCGCGTCGGCGGGGCTGACGGTTTCCGTGGCGAGCAGGAGGTCGTCACTGTTGCCAAACACCGCATCGGTCGAGGCGTAATAAGCGATGGTAAAACTCGCCGGTGCCACCTCACCGCTAACCGCGTACGCTCGATCGACCGTGAACGAAGTTTGCGTGTTGACGATCTGCGGGCCGACAATCCCGCCCCCGGACCAGTTCAGGTCCAGCACCGGCGAGATCGGTACGAAGCGCACCGCGTCGGCGACAACGAAGCCATCGGCGTTGTCCGACAGCACCACGCGCAGCGTCCCGCTCGTGATCCGCACCGTCGCCAGGCCCTGGAAGGAGACGCCGCCCACCAGCGCCCCCGACGGCTCCGACCGCTGGTCCACGAGAACCGTCTTCAGCAACGTGTCGCCATCGTAGATCGCGAAGGGAGCGTTGCTCGGATGGTTCGGCGCGCTGTTCCATGTCGCCTGCACGAGATAGTCGCCGACGCGCAGGCCGGTTGCCTGCCAGGTGGCGGTGCTGGCGCCGCTGCCCGCCGCCTGATACCGGAGCCCGCCGCCGTAACCTGCTGCCCAGTCCGCCCATCCTGGCCCCGTTTCCGTATAACCAACATCTCTGTTGTCCACTATCACCGGGCCGGCAACCACGATCGGATCTGCCGTCCGCGATACGTTGTTGGCCTCATGGATTTCGTAGATGCTGTTGGCCGTGTCGAGCTGGGCGAACAGGTAGAAACTGCCGTCCGTCGGCACGAGCAGGGCGGGACTGGTGCCACTGTGACTGCCGACACTCCTGTCGGGGGAAGCGCTGAGGGTCTCACTCCCGATCAGGACATCGTCGCTGTTGCCGAGGATCGTATCGGTGGAGGCGTAGTAGCTGATGGTCACGCTCGCGGAGGCCGCCTCGCCGCTGATGGTGTAGGTGCGGCTAAGGGTGAAGGGCGTCAGCCAATCGCCGGTAAGCGGGCCGGAAAGAGCGCTCGCGGGCCAGCTCAGGTCGATGGCCGACAGCGGCGCGACGGCCCGCGCGGCATTGAGGCGTCCGCCGGTGATCGTCTTGCCTTGCAGCGACGGCAGCACATCGACCGCGTCCAGCACCTGATTGATCACCGCCGCGCTCGTCCAGGTCGGGTGCAGGTCGCGCACGAGGGCGAGGACGCCGGTGACGTGCGGCGTCGCCATCGACGTGCCGCTGTACACACCATAAGTGTTGTTCGGCAATGTGCTGAGGATGTTGACGCCGGGAGCGGCAAGGTCCACGCTGGCGGCGCCGTAGTTCGAGAAACTGGCGAGGTTGTCGCTCTGGTCGCTGGCGGCGACGGCGACCACGTTGGGCAGATTGTAGCTGGCGGGGTAGAACGGGCTCGTATCGTTGTTCTGACCGACTCCCATCGCATTGCCATTGCCAGCGGCCGCGACGAAGATCAGGCCAGCGTCGCCGGTGCTCTGGATGGCGTCGGCGAATGCCTGCGAATAGAGACCGCCGCCGTAGCTATTGTTGGCGACCTTCGCCCCGTGAGCGACCGCGTAGCTCAGCGCGCCGAGGATGCTGCTCAGAGTCCCGTTCCCCTGCGCATCAAGGGCCTTCAGCGCCATGATCTGGACATGCCAGTTGACGCCAGTGATCCCGA
The DNA here is from genome assembly GCA_035637055.1 of Gemmataceae bacterium. Lineage (GTDB taxonomy): Bacteria > Planctomycetota > Planctomycetia > Gemmatales > Gemmataceae > DASPXY01. The sequence continues at coordinate 7,724 of DASPXY010000144.1, forward strand.
TGCCGTTGTTGCCCACCGCTCCGAGAGTGCCCGCCACGTGCGTCCCGTGAGTGTTATCGTCCATCGGGTCGCTGTCGTTGTTGACAAAATCGTAGCCGTGGACGTCGTCGATATAGCCATCGTGGTCGTCGTCGATGCCGTTGCCGGCGATTTCCCCGGGATTGGTCCAGATGTTGGCAGCCAGGTCCGGGTGGGTGTAATCCACGCCCGTGTCGATGAGGGCCACGATGGTGCCGCCGCTGCCGGGGGTGACGTCCCAGGCCGCCGGGGCGTGGATGTCGGCGCCGGCGAGTCCGCCGGTCTGCCCGGTGTTGTTAAGAGCCCATTGCGAGGCGAATTGTGGGTCATTGGGCGTTTCCAGCAAGTGGACGCTGTAGTCAGGCTCGGCATAGAGGACGTTCGGGTTCGCGCGATAGGCGGCGAGGGCGGCGTCAACAGTCACACCGGCGCCGAGTTTCACCGTATGCATGCCTCGCACGAGCGACATTTCGGGGCCAGGGTCGGTCCCTTGCGCGATCTGGACGGTCGCCTCCGAGCGGAAGCGGACGAGAATGCTCGACGCGGCGTGAGCGCCCGGATCGATGATGAGGCGCGGGCTGTTCAGCGTAGCGAGAGCACTGCCGTCCAGCAGCGTACGGTCTTCGAGCGTTTCACAGAGTAAGTGGATTTGGAAAGGTCGCCTCAGCCAGCCAGCATGGGGGCGCTGCCCCGGTTGGGAGTTGCGCACGCTTGATATCTCCAGAAACGGACGGGGGGCCGGACAGACTTACCTGGGTTGAGGGGCAATCGCGGACAGGGGCAAGGGGCAGTTCCTGTCCGCGGCGCGGCTGGGGAGCCGCCGGGGGAGGATATTCCTGGGCGGCAGTAGCCTATCTCATGTGGGGGACGAAGTCAAATCGCGCTTACTCGTCCAGCAACCAGCGGAGCATCTTGCGCGTGACGAGGGCCGGAGCGTCGCGGTGGACGAAGTGGCCCGCCTCGGGGACGGTCACCAGCGTCAACTCCTTCTCGACCCACTTCCAGGTATCGTTGAGCGCGCCGGGCAGCAGGAATGGATCCTTCAGCCCGTGGATCAGCAGGACCGGGCACTTGACCGGCGGAAAGGTCTTGTCGTCCTTGTACGGCTCCTTGGGGTAGTTGGCCTTGTAGTAGTTGAGCATGCCTTCCAGCGACGAGCGGCGCAGGGCCTCCAGGTAGTGCTTGCGCGCATCGGGCTCTTTCACCCAGAAGACCAGCAACTCGGGCGACAACTTCGCAGCGGCGCCCTCCGCCTGGAAGTTGCGGGCATATTGACTGTTTTTCTGCTGCTGTGGATTGGTCGCCAGTTCGCGCATCAGGCCCTTGGGATGAGGAAGATTGAGGACGATGAGTTTCGCCGTCTTGTCGGGGTGGGTCATGGCGAAGGTCCAGGCGACCAACCCGCCCCAGTCGTGGCCGACGATGACGGCCTTGTCCTGTTTGAAATGCTTGAGGACGGCCGCAACGTCCTCGACCAACTTGTCGAGAGCGTAGTTCTCGACGCCCTTGGGCTGACCGCTTTTGTTGTAGCCGCGCTGGTCGATGGCCACGACCTGAAAGTGTTTCGCCAGGGCCGGCATCTGGTCGCGCCAGCTGTACCAGTAGTCGGGGAAGCCATGAATCAGAACAATCAGCGGTCCTTTCCCCAGCGTCCGATAGTGGATCTTGACGCCTCCCGAGTCGGCATAGCCTTCCTGTCCTAACTCCTGCGCCCGCAGGGAAGATACGCAGGCCAGCATCAACGACAGGGTCAACGACACGCGCAGGCTCATCGGCTTCTCCTTGGACGGGTCGAAGAACGCCGGGTAGGGCCTCGACCATGATTTCACGGTAGCCGCGCGCCCGTCGGCTGGCCAGTGGATCGTGGTCGGCTTCCGTGCCTCTGGAGCGCGGGCGTCCCGCCCGCCTGGGGTAGCCACGATGCGGGCGGGACGCCCGCGCTCCAGGATCGGTGCATTCGCTGGCTTGCTCACATGAGTTTCTGATTGCATCCCCAGGGCCGGCGCGGTCTGATAGCCAAAGGCGAGCAAGGCCCCTCACCTCCTGTCAGGAGACCATCATGCTTCTGCGATTCCCTTCCCTCGCGGCAACCCTTGTCCTGGCGCTCGTGGCGATGGCACCGCGAGCCAGTGCAGGCGGCAAGATCTCGAACAACGAACGCGACGCTCGGGCCGCGCTCAAAGAAGCCTCCGCCCTCAGCGAGCAAGCGAAAACCCTGATCGGTGATCGCTGTCGCTGGGAGGTGACGCTGGTCAAGGCGAGCGAGACGCTCAAGCGCGCCGAGATCCTGCTGGCCAACGCCCCGAAGGCCGACCCGGCCTTGAAGCGTCAGCTGACCAAGTTGGCCGCTGCCATCGCCGAGCAGGAACGGGACCGGCGGTTGCTTGAGCAGCTCGAAGCAATCCGGCTGCAAACGTCCGCGCGCAAGGATGGGCAAGCAAGGCCGCAATACGCTGCCGCGTTCCGAGAGTACGGCCTGCCACTTGAGGAGCTCGATGCTGCGAAGGCGGCTGCGCGTCTCCGCGAGCAACCCAGCCCCGTGCGCGAGGCCGTGCTGGCGGCGCTGGATCACTTGGCACTGCTGCTCGACGACAAGGCGGGGAAGAGGCTGCGGGACGTGCTCGCTGCCGCCGACCCTGACCCCTGGCGCACGCGGCTGCGCGAAGCCCTGGGCAAACGCGACCAGGCGAGTCTGAAGAAACTCGCGTCCGACCTCGACCTGACCCAGCAAACACCGGCGGCTGTGATCTTGCTGGCCGATGGTCTGGTCGCCACTGGCGCCACGAGCGAAGCTGTGGCCGTGTTGCGAAAGGCTCACCAGCTCTGGCCGGCCGATTTCTGGCTCAACCACCGGCTGGCTCAG
>DASPXY010000145.1:0-6334 GCA_035637055.1 Gemmataceae bacterium
TTCACCGAGTCGCTCGTGGAGACAGTGATCCGGTCGTTACGCCATTCATGCAGGTCGGAACTTACCCGACAAGGAACTTCGCTACCTTAGGACCGTCATAGTTACGGCCGCCGTTTACCGGAGCTTCGGTTGCGAGCTTCAGGGGCTTGCGCCCCTTAACCCCCTTCCTTAACTTGCCGGCACCGGGCAGGCGTCAGTCTGTATACGTCCGCTTACGCGTTGGCACAGACCTGTGTTTTTAGTAAACAGTCGCCAGATCCCTTTCACTGCGGCCCCCCGAAGCTGTTACACCCCAAGGGGCACCCCTTATCCCGAAGTTACGGGGTTATGTTGCCGAGTTCCTTCACGAGCGTTCTCTCGAGCGCCTTAGAATATTCATCACGCCTACCTGTGTCGGTTTTAGTACGGGCACATCCAACATCCAGCGTCGGCTTTTCTTGACCGTGCTGCCAAAGACTTCGGGATCATATATGCCCTCGCCCTTGCGGGACACCCTCTTCTGACCGGGTGCTCTCTTTGCACACGGCGTCCTGACGCCTTCGACTGTTGGACATGGTGCAGGAATATTAACCTGCCGTCCATCGACTACGCCTGTCGGCCTCGTCTTAGGGTCCGACTAACCCTGGGCGGATTTACCTTCCCCAGGAAACCTTAGGCTTTCGGCGAACGGGATTCTCACCCGTTTTATCGTTACTCGTTCCGGCATGATCACTTGCACTTCGTCCAGTGGTCCTTATCGGTCCACCTTCGGCCTGCTGTGCAACGCTCTCCTACCGTAGACTTACGTCTACCCGCCGCTTCGGTGCCTGGCTTAGTCCCGTTCATTATCGGCGCAGGACTCCTCGACCAGTAAGCTATTACGCACTTTTGAAATGATGGCTGCTTCTAAGCCAACATCCTGGCTGTCTCCGGAATCCAACTTCCTTTCGCACTCAGCGAGGCTTGGGGACCTTAGCGGGCGGTCTGGGTTGTTCCCCTCTCGACGACGGAGCTTATCCCCCGCCGTCTAGCTGCCGGACCTTGGTACACTGGTATTCGGAGTTTGGTTCGGAAGGGTAGCCGGGTAGGCCCCCTTTCCGATTCAGTCGCTCTACCCCCAGTGCCAACTAATCCGACGTTAACCCTAAAGTTATTTCGGAGAGAACGAGCTATCTCCACGTTTGATGATACTTTCAATCCTCCACACAGGTCATCCCATAGTTTTTCAACACTAATGAGTTCGGACCTCCATGAAGTATTACCTTCACTTCATCCTGCCCGTGCGTAGTTCACGTGGTTTCGCGTCTACCGCCCCCGACTTGGGCGCCCTGTTCAGACTCGCTTTCGCTTCGGCTACGTGCCAGAGGCACTTAACCTTGCCGGTGACGGTAAGTCGCCGGATCATTATGCAAAAGGCACGCCATCACCCCGCGCACTAACCCCGAAGGGTCGGTGCGAGCCGGGCTCTGACCGCTTGTAGGCGTATGGTTTCAGGTTCACTATCCTCCCCTTATAGGGGTTCTTCCCATCTTTCGCTCGCGCTACTCGGTTCGCTATCGGTCGCCAGCGAGTACTTAGCCTTGCGGGATGGACCCCGCGGATTCGGACCCACTTTCACGTGTTGGGCCCTACTCAGGTGCCGGTCGGGAGGGCCAGCCGTGTCGCATACGGGACTATCACCCGCTACGGTCGCACTTTCCAGAGCAGTTCTGCTACGGTTGGCTTTGGTAACTCCTGCCATTGAAGGCAGACCGGTCCTACAACCCCAGCGAGACGAGTCCCGCTGGTTTGGGCTGTTCCGCTTTCGCTCGCCGCTACTGACGGAGTCGCTGTTGCTTTCTTTTCCTAGGGGTACTGAGATGTTTCAGTTCCCCCCGTTCGCCACGCCCACCTATGGATTCAGTGGGCGCTGATTCGGGTATCCCGGGATCAACTCGCGTTTGACCGATCCCCCGGGCTTATCGCAGTCTTCCACGCCCTTCGTCGCCTGCTGGCGCCAAGACATCCCCCATACGCCCTTAGTAGCTTGGCCGCATTGATCCGATCCTCGACTGGTTGGACACCACCGGGGAACAGATCGTCGTGACAAGCCACCGTTCCGTGTCTGCATGGGACACGGAGAGTGGTAACGATCCTATCTCTCTCTAAGGGCTCATTGCAGAGACTCACGAGAAATGTCAACGACAGGGCTTGCACCCTGAGGTTGCTGTTCTTGTGAGGCAACTCTTACCGCTACCGAATTGTCAAAGAACGTCACCCTGGGCGGCCCTCTCAAGGAGGGGCCTTCCCAGCAGCACGCCAGCCTTCAAGGCTCGCGTGTTCCTGCTGGCCAGGAGTCGGGGCACCCTCGCGCGAATGCCGCGACTCCCATCCAGCCAGGAATGGAGTATCACTGGTCGTTGTAAGTTGTTTCTCATCAACAACTTACAACTTCAATCTACTCACGCCTCACTTTTCTGTCAATCCCTTCCGCTCACTTTTTTCCGAAAATCCATTGCCTCCGAAATCCTCTGCCTTCATCCGATGGAGATGACGGGGCTCGAACCCGTGACCTCCGAGTTGCAAACCCGGCGCTCTCCCAGTTGAGCTACATCCCCTTTGTCGATGTCTAAATGCGGGCACCAGGAGTCGAACCTGGGACCTCAGCTTTATCAGAGCTGCGCTCTAGCCAACTGAGCTATGCCCGCGTTGATTGTCGGCAACAAAAAAGCCAAACCCGACAAAGGTTTGGCCCTATCCGCCCCGAATTGTGGGATAGAGCGTCAACCCTCCTCGCGAATGTTAATGATCGAGTATGCCATCTGGATTGCCCTGTGGCGGGAACCTTCCGTGCCCTTGTGGGGGAAATTAACCGCATCATAATTATAAAACCGGCCAGCGGGGTGTCAACAGGAAAAAACGTCTTCCTCGTTTTTCGCCCCTCATGGGGCGGATTTGCCTTTCCGCTGACCGGCGGTAAGATGCCCACCAATCATCGTCGGAAATCGGCCAAACTGCTGCAAGTCCCTCGGTGTCTTCGGGAAATCGCCGCATGACCGCCACGACTCAAACGCCTTACGAGATCGTTATTGACCGCGCCGTGATGGTGCCGATGCGCGACGGTACACGCCTCGCTGCTGATGTCTACCGGCCCGCAAACAGGGGTCGGTATCCCGCCATCGTCGAACGGACCCCTTACAACCGCGAGGAGTCCGTCATCCTCCGCACGAAGACGCCGCAGTTCTTCGCCCAGCGCGGCTTCGTCTTCGTCGTCCAGGATGTGCGCGGCCGCTTCGGCTCCGAAGGAACCTGGTATCCCTTCGTGGACGACGGCTGGGGCCTGCATCGCGACGGCTTCGATACGATCGCCTGGATAGCAGAGCAGCCGTGGTGCAACGGCAAGGTCGCGACCGCCGGCGGCTCCTACGCCGGACAAACGCAGATGTTCCTTGCCCCGACGCGGCCACCTGCCCTGGTCTGCTGCTTCGTCCGCGAGGCCGCCAGCGATCTCGCCGCCCAGTGGTGCTACCGCGGCGGCGCCTTCGAGTGGGCCTTCAACCTCGACTGGATGATGCGGCACGGCGCTGCCGCCCTGCGCCGGCAACTCGACCTGCTCCAAGGCGCGATCAACGCCGATGAGAGCCGCTTTGCGAACCTACCGCTGGGGGAGGGACCGCACTTCGCCACGCCCTTCCGTTGGCTGCACGACCTCCTCGCCCACCCCGACGACGGCGAATTCTGGTATCCATTCAACTTCACGGCTGAGTACGACCGCATCGACGTGCCCATGTATCACATGGCCGGTTGGTTCGACATCTTCCTCGGCGGCTCGCTCCGCAACTTCACGGGCCTGCAGACCTATGGCCGCTCGCGCCGCACGCGCAACGCCCAGAAACTCCTCATCGGCCCCTGGACGCACGGACCGACCGTCAACGATCCCGCCTTCGCCCGCTACGTCGGCGACATGGACTTCGGTGAGGCCGCTGTCCTCGATTTCAATGGCGAGATGCTGCGTTGGTACGACCACTGGCTCAACGGCACCGACACCGGCATTCTCGCCGAGCCGCGCGTCCGCTACTTTCTCATGGGCGCCAACGAGTGGCGCACCGCCAACACCTGGCCGCCTGGGGACACCACCCAACAACGCTGGTATCTGCATGGTGCCAAAAGCGGCTCCGCGAAGTCGCTCAATGACGGCGGCCTGTCACCGGAAAAGCCGCGCGGGAAAGACCGAGCCGACCGCTACCGCTACGACCCGAGGGAACCCGTTCCGACCGTCGGCGGCAACACACTCTACCGCGGCAGTTCCACAGGCGCCACCGGCGAGGAAAATCCCGACTTCGCCACCACGTCGGGACCGCGCGACCAGCGCCGCGTCGAGCCGCTCTGCCTGACCTACACCTCTGAGCCACTCGCCGCCGACCTCGACGTCGTCGGCCCCGTCACGCTGACGCTGTTCGCCGCCTCGAACTGCGTCGATACGGACTTCGTCGCCAAACTCTGCGATGTCTTCCCCGACGGTCGTTCCATCCTGGTCGTCGATGGCATCCTGCGAGGACGCTACCGCAAGTCGCGGACACGGCCGAAACTCCTCCGGCCGCACGAGGTCTACCGCTTCGAGATCGACCTGTGGCCGACGGCCTGGCGCTTTGCCGCAGGGCATCGACTCCGAGTCGCCGTGACCAGCAGCAACTTCCCGCGCTTCGACCGCAACCTCAACACCGGCGAGAATCCGGCTATCAGCAGCGCGATGAAGGCCGCGACCAACACGGTCTATCACGGCAAGGAATATCCTTCCCACCTCAGCCTCCCGATACCGGGGTAGGCCGCTGGTCATGGGAAAAAAGACCGAGAAACTTCGCGGCGAGCAAGCCCGCCCTGCCGACAGAATGCCCGCGCCGCAAACCACTTCCCAGCAAGGGTTTCGCGCCGGCGCACTTTGTCCCTAAACCAAGCATCCTTATCGCGAAAGTGGCCTTTTAGGCCCGTGCCAGAGGGGCGTTTTCTGGCCGTTGAGCTTTGCCGGATAACGGCTTGGGGTGTTCTGGGGGAAGGCTGGCGGTTGGGTCAATTTTTCTGGTTGACTTAATGTCCAAACCGGGTAACCTGTGCCTGCGTGAGTTCTACTTGCAGCCCACCCCAAGACGCGGGTGCTGGTCAGGAGGAGAACTGAACGGGCAGGCGCAACCCACACGCCCGCCACCCTGCAGTACACCCCGCAAGCGGTCTGTTGGAGTCGGGAGCCAACAACGGAAAAGACTGCCTGCCTCTCGCGGCTTTTTTACATCCATAACGACGCCCTGAACACCCTTGCTCGCGCTGCTGGTGCGCATCGGCAGCCGAGCGAAGACGTGCGACCAGACTCCAGCTCCTGAGCAGTGCCCGCCCGGGTCACGGAAGTGCCCAGCAGGCGCCAGGGACGGCGAGGGTCAAGGAACTTTGTTCCTTCAGCGGTACTCCTCAGAGCTGGTGTCCTTATACCGATGACACCCCTCCGCAATGTCGGGGTTGTCGTCCGCGCTGCCGTCCTCGGATCCTGGGGACCGGCGCTGCAGGGAAACCCGCCGCCTGCGTTCGCTCGCGAGCGGGCGGGTTGGTCGATCGGCAGGGACGCGAACTGACCACGTGCGCGGCCGGCTGCACAACGGATTGTGCAGGCCGGCCTTTTGCTTTTCCCTTCTGTCTCCACCGCGAAGAAGCCCACGGGCCGCGGCCCGTGGGCTTGACGTGGTGACGTGGCCTGGAATTGCGCCGCGGTTTACCCTATGCTGGTCAGCAGATTACGTCATTTTCTCCCTGGGGGTGGACCCTCATGTTGGTCGCAGCGCAGACAAGCACTCGTGAGCTGCTGGAAGACCTGATCTCGCAGCGCATTCTGATCCTCGACGGCTCGATGGGCGCGCTCATCTACGCGCGCAAGCCCCAGGAGCCTGACTATCGCGGCGAGCGCTTCCGCACTCATCCCGTCTCGCTGATGAACTGCACGGAAGCGCTCGTGCTGACGCTACCGCGGCTGATCGAGGACATCCACCGGGCCTACCTCGAAGCGGGCGCCGACATCATCGAGACCTGCACGTTCAACGGCAACCGCCTGTCGTTGGAAGAGTTCGCGCTCAGTTCGCTGGCCGCCGAGATCAACCGCAAGGCCGCCAAGTTGGCCCGCCGCGCCGCCGACGATTTCACGCGTCGCAATCCGGACAAGCCGCGCTTCGTCGCCGGCAGCATCGGGCCGACCAACAAGACGCTCTACATCCAGCCGAGCCAGGCCGATCAGGGGCAGCGGTCGTACTCGTTCGACGACTTCGTGGCCAGCTATTACGAGCAGGTCGTGGCCCTCGTGGAGGGCGGCGTCGATCTGCTCGCGGTCGAGACAGGC
>DASPXY010000146.1:0-5008 GCA_035637055.1 Gemmataceae bacterium
GCGAGACGATCACCAAAGTTACCTGGCGAACGGACTGCTGGACCTGCCACAAGGGCCCGCAGTTGCAGGAGCCCCTGCCCGGCCCACGGCCGAAGCCCGGCCCGATGCCGGATATCATCCCTGGCCCACGTCCGAAGCCGACGCCGCCGAATATTATCCCCGGCCCACGGCCGAAGCCCACGCCGACGCCCCCGAATATCATTCCCGGCCCGCGTCCGCGGCCCACACCGCCGAACATTATCCCTGGCCCGCGCCCGACGCCCATCCCGATACCGGACATCATCCCCGGCCCGCGGCCGATACCCCTGCCGTTCCCCATCACCCCGCCGCCAGTGCCGACGCCGTTCCCAACGCCCACGCCGTTCCCGACGCCCACACCGCCGCTGCCGCTGCCGACCCCGATCAAGCCGCCGTCGCCAAAACCGTCGCCTGGCGACGATACGCCTGGGCTGCCCACGACCCCGCCGGCGCTCGTCGAGGGGATCACGGCGCCGCCCGCGCCCAAGGCGCTCCCGGCCGAAGTCCTGGATGTCCCCATGCTGCCCGAGACGCGCGAGATGATTCGCCAGACCTCGCCGGTCGCGGGGCTACAAGAGCTGTTGAACGAGCGTCACGCGGAGGCCGCGCGCGCGGTGCCGGTCGCGGTGGACGCTGTGCGGCCGCGACTGTCGGACGCGGACTTGCAGGTGCCGAGTTTGCCGGCGTTGCCGGAGTCGGTTCTCCTGCTGCCGCGCGAGACCGAGGACGTGCAAGCCGAGGAGACGCCGCAGGCCCCCGAGGGCGAGGCGACGGCGCTGGTCGCCCTGGTGCCGACACTCCCGTCGTCCCGGACTGAGCCGACGGCAGCCCCGCCGGCGCGACCGCGGCCAACCGCTCCGCCGATCGTAACCACCACCTCGCTGCAATCGCTGTCGCTGCCGTCGCTCCCGCGCTCAAGCCGCGACCCCGGCTGAGAACTGCGTTTCGGGTGACAGACAAGGCCGGTGGGATGGCGAGGAAACAGTCCTCGCCACCCCACCGGCCTTGTCTTTCCCGCTTGCGGTCAGCGCGAGGAGGTGTCAAGCGCCGCGCCCATGCCACCGCTGTCGTGAGACGGCCCTCCCCTCGGCTGGACTGGCCGTCCGCTCACGAGCCGAGTTCTTTCAACATTTGCTTCTGCTTGGGGGTCAGTTGCCCCCGCAGTCCTTTCAATTCCTCGATGACGCGGTCTGGGCCCAACGCCTCGACGAAGCGCTTGGCGCCCACTTCTTCAATGACGTGCTTGGCGCCGACTAACTCGACGAGCGCGTCGAGGTGAAACACGGGGCCTTTGTCCTTCTTCTTGGTCATGCTGCGCAACTCCTTGATCAGGTCCGGATGCAGGCTAGCGAGCCACTGGCTGTATTGCTCCAGGAGGCTCGGCAAGCCCAGCAGAACAGGTATGATTGCCTGCTCGGTTTCCCTGTCTCCCCCGGCCAGCAGGTGCAGCGGCAAGCTGTCCTGCCCGACCGGCAAGTCTGTCCTGCTGATCAAGTATACCCGCCGCTGCAAGACGGCACAGCGCCAGACACCCTCGCCCCACGGCTCCAACGGGCCGAGTCGTGCAGGAGCGTCGCGCAGGAAGCGTTGCCCCAGATCCTCGGCGAGATACCACCAGGAGACTTCGTCAGGACCGAGTGGTTTCTGTTTGCGCTTGGCCCCTTCCTCATTGAGGCGGCGATGGATGCCCAGACCCAACTCGACCAACTCGTCGAGGTCGCCCAGCCGTGCCGAGACGGTCGGTCCCTTGTATTCCAGGACGTTCCAGGGAGTCAGATTCTTCCACAGCCCCTTGAATGGCGGCTGTTTGGCGGCGATGTGCCGCACCAGGACAATGTCTGCCTGGCGCGGCGCATCGCCGACGGGCATGTTCGTTTCCACCTCGTAGTAGCCTTCGAGCAGCGGCCGCAGCAGCTGCGCGAAGAGTGGATGCCACTGCATCATGGCCGGCTCCTTTTCAGAAGGGCATGGGGTCGGAGCTATTTTACCTCCGGAATGGCTTCGTGGAAAACGGCATCCAGGCCGTTCTGACGGGCGTCGAACTGCCACACGACCGCCTCGTTCGCCTGCACCGCCGGCTGCACGCTGTCGCGCCGAGAATTTCTTGGCATTCGGCCGCGGCGCCTTTATCATCACGATAACTTGCACCTTTCCTTCGGCCAGCCAGCTTCCCTCTGCGGGCAGGAGAAAACGACTATGGGGATGTGGTATTACACCAAGGACCGCAAGAGCCGCGTCGGCCCGGTGTCCGACGAGGAACTGCGCGAGTTGATCGCCGCCCGCAAGGTCGAAGCGGCCGACCTGGTCTGGCGCGAGGGCTTCCAGACCTGGCTGCCGGTCGAGCAGGTGCCGGGCCTCGCACCACCGCCGCCGCCCGCGCCGGTAAAGCCCCCCTCGGTTCCCATCATTCTCGCCCAGCCCACTCCGGCAGCGCCAAAACCCGCCACAGTCCCGGTCCAGGTCATCGGCCCCATCCGCGCTGAATTGCTGCCCGAGGATGAGCCCGTGGAGGTAAACCCTGTCGCCGCGGCCCCTGTCGTGTCGGTGCCTGTATCGGTGACTCCGCTCGCCGCGACGCCGGCACCTGTTGCCCCAACGGCCCCCGTGGCGGCGCCCCAGCAGCCTCCGAGCGAGGTCAAGAAGGTCGCTGCGCCGGTTGCCCCGGCCAGGGCACAGCCGGCACCGGCGCCTGTCCCGATGGTCCCGGTGCAGTTGCTCCCCGTGGAGTTGGTTAAAGACGACATCTCGGCTCGCGATACGGGCGATTTCGAGCCGGAACAGTTCACCCGCTGCCGCGAATATCTGCGCGAGGCCGGCATCGCTCCGGCGGATCTCGTCTTTTTCTGCAACACGCGCAACCGTGCGCAGGTCGAGAATCCGGGGGTGTTCAACATCATCGGCAGTTCGTCGCAGTCCAAGGCCGTCCTGCATCTGGCCCTCACGAAGCGCGAGGTCGCCCTGGTCTACGAGGGCGAGGGCAAGAAGATCGTCATTGATCGTGCGCCGCACGAAGCGGTCGCGTGGAAGTTCGCCGGCGCGGCGGAGGCGGCCAAGCCCTCGGCGCTCGCTACGGCGGCCAGCCTGTTCAAGCGCGAGCAGGCCCCGCCGGAACGCATCGAGGTGCTGAAACTCGGCCTGCCCTCCGGCGAGCATGAACTTCGCCTCACGCCCGGCGAGGGGCTGATGAATCTGAAGAAACGCGCTGCCCAGGTCTTCCAGGAATTGGCGCGGGCCAACCTCGCCGACGGCAAATGCTACTACGCCGACCGGCTCCTGCGCCAGATCGAGCCGACCCTGATTGCCGCGACCGACCTTGAGTCACTGCAACAACAGATCGGCGTTGTCGCAGAAGTGGCCGCTCACTACCAGGGCGGGCATCCGCAGTTCCTCGACGGTACACGCGGCGTACTCCGCCTGGATGCTCTCGGCCTGGAGTTCGTCCCCGCGAATTCGGGCCGAGGTTACGTGCGCATTCGCTACGATCACATTTTGGATATCATGGAACCTCAAAAGGGCGATTTCCCGGAGGAAATCATCAAGAGCGCCGAGATGAAGAAGAGCGCCGCGCGAGCGGTAGGGCTGGTGGCGGGCTTCGCTGGAGCGGCGATGAAGGCGACCGACACGGAGGGCGCGGGGTTGGTGACCGGCGTGGGCAAGACGGTCGCCGGAAGCCTGAATGACGGCGCCGCCCTCGGAGCGCCGCCGAAGAATCGACTGTGTACCGTGCTGTCGCTGGACGGCGTCAAGCACCGTGTCCTGTTCGATGTCGTGGCGGCGACGACTCCCGAGATGGAACAGCAGGCGAAGGCATTCTGGAATCGTACCGCGGCGGTTCGCGCCCGTTTTGCGCGGCCCGGCGCTCCGAAGGCGGCAGCGACCGAAACGCCGCCAACCAGCGGCTCGACGGGGCACCTAACGGCGCTGCGCGAACTGAAGGAACTGCTCGACCAGGGAGTGCTGACGCAGGAAGAGTTCGCCCAGCAAAAGGCCGCCCTGCTCGGCCAGACGCGCGGGGGAGGGAACGTGCAACCGCGCGTGGTGGGCTGTCCGCGCTGCCAGAGCAAACTGCGTGCGAAGAAACCGGGCATTATCCAGTGCCCGAAGTGTCAGGCGAAGGTCCGCGTGGCGGACAGGCTGTTCTCGTAAGGCGAGGGCAGAAAACAGTCTCCCCTCGCCCCTTGCGGGAGAGGGGTTGGGGGTGAGGGGTAGAGGATTGGGAACCCTCCCTGGCTTTCCCCCTCACCCCCAACCCCTCTCCCGCAAGGGGCGAGGGGAGCATATCACCTGCCTGTCGCCTAACGCGGACGGCTCGGCTGGGATTCGTGCATTCACGAGGGTCGGAACATGGCGGACTTGCCCGTGTCAGGAAAAGAACGATCCCCAAAAGGCGATATCGGCCCAGGGCTAAAGGCAGTCGTCGGCCTGGCGTCGGCGGTGCTGCAGGCTGCTCCGCCCGGCCCCGACGTTCGCCAGCAACTCCAGACGATGCTCAAGCACGCCGCCGACCTGCGCGCTCGCAGCGCCTTCACTACGCCGGAGTACGAACAGCTGCGGGCCATCCTGCTCGTCGCCCTGCGCCGGCTCGATGAGACAGCCGCACGAGGGGAGCGACCGCAGAAGCGTGACGCGAAAACCGAGGACGACGTCGTTGACGCGGTTGCGGTCAACGCCGATCCGAACGACCCGGACATCCTCGACGGGATCGACCTGTTCCTCGACGAGAGGGGGCAAGACACTGACGTGCTCGACGCCATCGAGTTCGAGGGCGACCTCGACGGCGACGACGTTCTCGACGCTTTGGACCTGCCGGACGAAGGAGCGGACGACGTTCTCGATGCGGTGGATCTCGGCGACGTCGATGACGCCGAGGCGATGGACGCCGAGACCATCGAAGACTTCGCTGGCGGTGAGGAATTTGCGAACGATCTTGATATCGAGATGGTAGAAGATGCCCGGGAAGACGTTGCCGAACTCGCGGACGAGGATATCG
>DASPXY010000147.1:0-10867 GCA_035637055.1 Gemmataceae bacterium
ATCGGCGGGTGGCGATGGGCGCAGGCCCTTCGTTTCGAGCCGCTGCAGGATGAAGGCGTCGATGGGGTTCTTGATCCAGGCGGCCTCCTTGACGAGCGGCGGTTTCGGCTGGCGGAGCGGTTGCAAGGCCCACCAATCGTAGCCCGCGCGACTGTCGGTCGTGATGTGGAACGGGTCGAGCGCGGCCTTGCCCCCGGGCGCGGGTCGGACGGCCGCGCCAGCCTGGAGCATCGCGGCGAGAGGAAGGGCGAGCAACATCAGGCCCACAAGGGCTTTCGTCGGCGTGTTAGCCATCGGAGTTTTCTCATCCGCAATGCGGGATAAGTCGGCGCCGTCCCGGCGCTCGCCGTTCCACCCGGCAAGGCCCTATTATGAGCTTGAGGAACCGTCGCTGTCCACCACTCTCGCGATGAGGATCGAGTCAAGGCGGGTCTGGTTCGTAGTTCCGCCTTTAGGCGGTACGGGCGAAAACCGCCTGAAGGCGGAACTACGAACCGAGTCCTTGCAACCCCCCGAAGCTCGGATAGACTTCCCAAAGATGCATGCCTTGAGGTCGATTGCGATGTACGATTACCGCACTCTCACGCCGGCAGAGCAACAAACCATTGTTGCTGAGCGACAGCGGCGTGGGTTCCCCTGGCACAGTCCGCCACATCCAGAAGCGCCAGGCAGCTATCGACTTCTCAGTGCCGCTTGCTTTGAGCACCAACCCATCTTGCGCTCGTCCGCACGGTTGGAGTGGTTTGAACAGGAACTGCTCAACACCCTCCAACAACTCGGCACCCCCTGCGCCGCTTGGTGTGTGCTGTCGAATCACTATCAGGTGTTGGTTCAGATCACCAACATGCGGCAGTTCTGCCGGGGTCTGGGACGTTTGCATGGTCGGACCTCCTTCCAGATGAACACGGAAGACGGCACGCGCGGACGTCGGGTGTGGTATCGCTCTCAGGATCGCTGCATACGCTCAGAAGCGCACTTCTACGCGACCCTGAACTATCTCCACAACAATCCAGTCAAGCACGGCTACGTTTTGAGGTGGCCATCCTGGCCGTTTTCAAGCTTCCACTGGTACTTGCAAACACACGGCCGCGATTGGCTTCTCGATCTGTGGACACGCTATCCAGTCCTCAACTATGGTGCGGCATGGGATGACTTCGTCCTGGAACAACCGGTCGTCGCGGGTTTGTAGTTCCGCCTTCAGGCGGTTTTCGGCGGCGCCGCCTAAAGGCGGAACTACGAACAGAACGCGACACGGTGCGGAGTTGGACCGCCGGCGAAGGACGAGCGGAACGTGAAGCAAGAGCAATTCCTCCGGGTCGTCGACCGCGACGAGGCCGAACGCCGCTTTCGTGACGCCCTCGACCTCCGGCCACTTGCGACCGAAGAAATCCCGCTCGCCGAGGCACTGCAGCGCGTCCTTGCCGAGGATGTCGTCGCCCCTGTGGACGTGCCCGCCTTCGACCGCGCCAACGTCGATGGCTTCGCGGTTCGCGCCGAGGACACCTACGGCGCTGCCGAGGAGACGCCGCGCACGCTGCGCCTCACCGGCGAAGTCCTCGCCCCCGCCGTCGTGCCGCAGCTAACCGTTCAGGCCGGGCACGCCACCCCCATCGCCACCGGCGCCGTCCTGCCGCGCGGCGCCGATGCCGTCGTCATGATCGAGCAGACCGACGTCGACACCGACGCCTTGCTCGTGCGCCGGCCATTGACCCCTGGTGCCAACCTGACCTTCGCCGGCACCGACATCGGCCGCGGCGAAACAGTGCTGCGTCGCGGCGACCTGCTCACCTCGCGCGAAACGGGAGTCCTCGCTGCCCTCGGCGTGGCGCGCGTGCGCGTGGTGCGGCGGCCGCGCGTCGCCATCCTCTCGACGGGCAATGAACTCGTCGAGCCCGGCCAACCGCTGCGAGCCGGCCTGATCTACGACAGCAACGCCACCATCCTCGCCGACGCGGTGCGCGAATTGGGTGGCGTGCCGACCTGTCTCGGCATCGTGCCGGACGATCAGGCCGCTCTGATGGCGGCCCTTCGTGGTGCTCTCGATTACGACGTGATACTCCTTTCAGGTGGCACCTCCAAGGGCGAGGGCGATCTCTCGTATCGGGTAGTGGGCGAACTGGGGTTGCCGGGAATCGTTGCTCACGGGGTGGCTCTCAAGCCGGGCAAGCCGCTGTGCCTGGCGGCGGTGCGCCGGGGAGACAGTATCGTGCCGGTGGTCATCCTGCCTGGATTTCCCACTTCGGCGATCTTCACATTCCACGAATTCGTCGCTCCGGTGATTCGCCGTTTCGCGGGCCGTCGCGATGACCCGGCCGCCATTGTGCAAGCCCACCTGCCGATGCGCGTCAACTCCGAGCGCGGCCGCACCGAGTATCTACTGGTTGGGCTGGTGGGAGAAGCCCACGGGTCGCAACCCGTGGGCTTGACCGCCTACCCGATGGGCAAAGGCTCCGGCTCCGTCACCGCGTTCAGCCGTGCCGATGGGTTCGTCGTCATCCCGCGGCAGCAGGAGTACGTCGAGGCGGGCACGATCGTGGATGTTCATCTGCTCAGCCACGGTCTGCAGCCCGCGGACCTGGTCGTCATCGGCAGCCATTGCGTCGGCCTGGACTACCTCCTCGGCCGTGTGCAGGATCTCGGCTTCCGCTGCAAGTTCCTGGCCGTCGGCAGCACCGGCGGCCTGGAGGCGGCCCGCCGCGGCGAGTGCGACCTCGCCGGCATTCATCTGCTCGACCCCGCCACCGACATCTACAACCTCCCCTATCTGAGCGCCGGTCAGCAGCTGTTGCCGGGCTACGAACGCCTTCAGGGGATCGTCTTCCGACCGGGCGATCCGCGTTTCACCGGCCGCGAACTTCAGGACGCGGTGAAGGCAGCCCTGGCGGATCCCGACTGTGTCCTCGTGAACCGCAACCGCGGCAGCGGCACCCGTGTCCTCATCGACCGCTTGCTGCAAGGCGCGCGCCCGCCGGGCTGCTCGGTCGAGGCCCGCTCGCACAATGCCGTCGCGGCTGCCGTGGCGCAGGGCCGTGCCGATTGGGGGGTCGCGATATCCACTGTCGCCCGTGATGCCGGCCTGGGGTTTCTCGCGTTGCGGGAGGAGCGTTACGATTTTGTCCTCGCCGCTGGACGGGCCGACCGTCCGGCGGTGTGCGCCTTCCGCGAAGTCCTCGCACATCACGACACGCGCAACGTCCTCACCGCAATGGGGTTCCGCTAAGGTGACAAGGTGACAAGGTGACAAGGTGACAAGGTGAACGGGACCATCTCCCCTTCACCTTGTCACCTTGTCACCTTGTCACCTTGTCACCTTCACGTTGGACAACTCCGCCGACGCGACCTATGGTTGCGTAGGAACCTTCAGGAAACAGATAGAGCCATGGTAGTTTGGGGACTCTCTGTCCGCTTCCTGGGGTCAGCTCCCCCGCGTCCGGGCGGCATTCGCGCGGCGCAGGCCGCCCATGAGACGAGCGAACACAGGACCGATCCATGAGTTGGGTGCGCGAACCGAACGCTGAGCCGATCCCGGGATACCGCCTCATCGAGCCGCTGGGCAGTGGCGGCTTCGGCGAAGTGTGGAAGTGCGAAGCGCCCGGCGGACTGTTCAAAGCGATCAAGATCGTCTACGGCAATCTCAATTCTCTCGATGTCGATGGCGTTCGCGCCGAACAAGAACTCCACGCCCTGCAGCGCATCCGTGAGGTGCGCCACCCCTTTGTCTGCTCGCTTGACCGTATCGAGGTTGTTGACGGCGAACTCGTCATCGTCATGGAACTGGCCGACAAGAGTCTGTACGATCTGTACCTGGAACGCCAGGCGGAGGGCCTGATCGGCATCCCGCGCGACGACCTGCTGCGCTATTTGCGCGACACGGCCGAGGCGCTGGACCACATGAACGAAAAGCACGGCTTGCAACACCTCGACGTCAAGCCGCGCAACCTCTTCCTCATCAGCGACCGCGTCAAAGTCGCCGACTTCGGCCTCGTCAAGCACCTGGAACGGCAGAGCGCGTCCGGCATTCTCGGCGGCGTCACGCCTTTGTACGCCGCTCCCGAAACGTTCAAGGGCAAGATTTCCAAGCACAGCGACCAGTACAGCCTCGCCATTGTCTATCAGGAATTGCTCACCGGACATCGGCCGTTTGCCGGCAAGAACGTGCGGACGCTGGCCCAGGAGCACCTTGAGGGCAAGCCGGAGTTGCGTCCCCTGCCCGAGGCGGAACGTCCCATCCTGCAGCGCGCTCTGGCCAAGGATCCGGACGACCGCTTCCCGAACTGCATGGCGTTCATCCGTGCCCTGTACAACGTCCACAACCCCATCCCGCGCGAGAGGGCCTCGCGGCCCGAACTCATCCTGACGGGACCGGGCGCGCGGCCCAAGAGCCTGTCCGAGACGATGGAGGATCTCAACCTCGGTCCGGCTCCCCACGAACCCGGCAACATCGCCGACGCGGTTGACCTGGGCGCATCGCCCATGCCGGAGCGGGATGCAGATGACGCCGTCAGCGAGATGGGCATGACCATCGCCCAACCGCAGACCGGCGCGCTGCGGCCCACGCTGATCATCGGCATCGGCGGCTTCGGCCGCAAGGCGCTGCTGGAACTGCGCTGTCGGTTCCTCGATCGCTTCGGCGACCTCGCCAAGGTGCCGCTGTTGCGCTTCCTCTGCCTGGATACTGACCCGGAAGCCGTCAACACCGCCGTTCGCGGCGCCCCGGAAGTCGCCCTCTCGCGCACCGAGGTGCATCATCTCCCGCTGCAGCCGGTCGGCAATTATCGTCGCCGCATGATCGAGCAGCTCAGCGAGTGGCTGCCGCGCGAGAAACTCTACGCCCTGCCGCGCTCGCTGCAGACGCAGGGCGCCCGCGCCCTTGGCCGGCTCGCCTTCGTCGATAACCAGCAGCGCCTCGTCGCCCGGTTGAAAAAAGAGATCCAGGAAATCACCCATCCGGATGTGCTTTATCAATCAGTGACTCAGACCGGCCTGGCCCTGCGCGACACGACGCCGCGCGTCTACGTCATCGGCGCGGCCGGAGGCGGCAACAGCGGGATGCTGCCCGACCTGGGCTATGCCCTGCGCCGCCTGCTCCAGCAGATGCGTCACCCCGAGGCCGCGGTCAACGCGCTGCTGATGTGCGGCGCCCCGACCGATCCGGCGACGCCCAAGCCGGAACAGGCGAACGTCTACGCCACCTTGACTGAGTTGAACCACTTCGCCGACCCGTCGGTGCCCTTCGCCGCGCAGTACGGCGTGGACGGCCAGCGCATCGTCGATCAGGGGCCGCCGTTCAGCTCCCTTTACCTGCTGCCGCTGGCCCACCGCAGCCCCGACGGGCTGGACGAAACGCTGTCGCACCTGGGCAGTTACCTGTTCCACGAGTTGACCACGCCGCTCGGCCTGCGCCTGGATCATCTGCGCGAATGCGGCGACGATGCGGCCGACGGGGCGGGCGCGGGCCTCGCCAGTCCGTTCCGCAGTTTCGGCACGTACGGCGTGTGGTTCCCGCGCGGCCTGCTCTTGCGGCAGGCGGCGCGGCGGGCGTGCAAGCGGCTGATCGAGGGCTGGCTCGCCGCAGATGAGGCGGCGATGAGCGCCGCGGCCGCTACCCAGGTGGCCGTGGTGTGTGATGCCATCGCCGCCAGACCCGACCTGCGGCCCGAGGCGCTGCTGCCGCGGATCGAAAAGGGCGTCGGCGCCCAGCTCAGTGACCTGGGAGCCACGCCCGGGGAGGCGCTGACGGCGCTGCTGGCCTCAACTGGCGAGCAATCCCTGCAGCCGCTGGCCCAGGAAGACCCGGAGAACTGGGCGCGCCAGGCAGTGACGCGCGTCCGCGATTGGGTCGGTGTCGGGGGGGATAACGCCCCGGACAGCCACGACTGGCGCAAGACCAAGTTGATGAAGGCCCTCACCCACGCGGCCCAGAAGGTCGCGGAGGAGTGGGAGAAGGAGTTGACTCGCCAGGTGCTGGCCCTGATGGAGCATCCGGGCGCCCGCGTGGCCGCTGCGGAGGCCGCCCTGAATCGCTTGCAGGATTTCTGTCAGGCGGCGGTCCAGGAACAACGGCAGCAGTTGGATCAGCACGCGGCGCGGACGGCGCAACTGTGGCAGCAACTGGAGAGCAGCGCGCAGGACTGCGCCAACGGCGGGGGCGGCTTCCGCCTGTTCGGCGGCCGTTCCACGCGGCGGCTGGTGCGGACCTTCCTCGACTGTCTGGCGCAGTACGCCCGTCAGCGCCTGCAAGAGGAAATGACCAGCGCCTGCCGCCAGTTCTTCGCCGCGCTGCACGGCCGTCTGGGCGAACGGCTGCGCGACATGGGCTTCTGCCGGCAACGGTTGCGGCACCTGCAGGAGATTCTCGAACACGCCGCCTCGCACGACGACGAAGATCTGACGGCGACGCGGCCGGGCGCGGACTTGACGCTGAGTCACTCGCCGACGCCCTCGACGGAAGCCTACTGGGAAGCGATCCGGCAGTCGGCGACGGCGCGCGTGGTGCTGCCGCACGGTGAGGAGGAACTGGACCGCGCCGCCTGCCGTTTCCTGCAGGCGCTGACGGCGGACCACTGGATTGACCTGGACCGGGAACTGCACGAGCGTGCCTTGATGCCGCGCGGCGGGCTGCACAGCGCCTGCATCAACAGCGGCGACATGACGCGCACGCTGACGGCGCCGCTGCTCGATGAGGCAATCACCCTGCTCGGCCAGCATCTGCCGATCATGGACGTGGCGCAAATCCTGGGCGCCGAACTCGGCGTGCTGCCGGAGGCAAAGCCGACGGCGGACGAGACCGAGTTGCCACAGCGGACCAAGTTTTACCTGGAGAGTGCGTTGCCGCTGTGCAGTCGCCAGCACGAGGCGGGGCAGCATGCGTTCCTCTTGGTGCCGGGGAGTGAGGCAGGCAAGGCGCTGGGCGAGGCGTTCCAGAAGAGTTTTCCGACTTTGAAGACCGTTCGTGTGCCTGGCCAGGCGGACCTGATGGTCTGCCGCGAGCAGGGCCCGCTGATGTCGCTGGATTTGCAGCGGCTGCTGCGGATCTGCCGCACCACCTACGAGGCGACGGCGCTGGCTCCGACGACTTCACCGCACGCCCGCTTCGACATCACCGACTGGGTGCCGCTCGACCCATGACAAGGTGACCAGGTGACCAGGTGACCAGGTGACCAGGTGACAAGGTGAAGGGAAACCACCGCCCTTCACCTGGTCACCTGGTCACCTGGTCACCTGGTCACCTGGTCACTTTGCGGAGCCAGGAGCAAAGATGCCGGTCTCGGCGTCCGGTTTGCCGTCCAGATTGACGCCCTTGCGCGGGCCGAGCGTTTCCTCCAGTTCCTCCTTGTAAATCTCCTCGCGCTGGAGCAGGATCTCGACCACGCGGTCCAACTCGCCGTGGTGGCTTTCGAGCAGTTCGTAGGCTCGCTGATCGGCCTCGCGCAGGATGCGCTGCACTTCCTCGTCAATGACGGCGGCGGTCGTTTCGCTGAAGTCGCGCGGCTCCTGAATCTCCTTCCCCAGAAAGACGTGCTCCTCGCCAACGCGGAACGACATCGGCCCCAGACGATCGCTCATGCCCCAGTGCGTCACCATGTAACGTGCCAACCGCGTCGCCTGCTTCAGGTCGCTCTCGTGGCCGGCGAAGGCCTGGTTGAACATGAGGCGGTCGGCCGCACGTCCCCCCATCATCACCACCAACCGCGCCTTCAGGTAGTCCATGCCGTGGTGATAACGCTCCTCCTCGGCTGGCGTCTGCATCATCACGCCCAGCGTCTGGCCACGCGGAATGATCGAGACCTTCGACGGCGGATCGCAGTGCGGCTCGTACCAGGCGACCAGAGCGTGTCCGGCCTCGTGGTAGGCGGTACGGCGTTTGTCGTCGGCGCTCAGGATCTCCTCACGCTTGGGGCCGATCAGCACCCGATCAGCGGCGCGCTCGAAGTCGCTGCGGTCAACACGCGGCTTGTTCTCGCGCGTCGCCAGCAGAGCGGCCTCATTGGCCAGGTTGCGCAGGTCCGCCCCTGTCATGCCGATCATCTTGCGGGCAATGGCCTCCAGGTTGACGTCGTCGGCCAGCGGCTTGTTCCGCGTGTGGACTTTGAGGATCGCCAATCTCCCTTGCCAGGTCGGCCGGTCGATGGTGACGTGTCGATCAAAACGGCCCGGACGCAAGAGCGCCGAGTCCAGCACGTCAGGGCGGTTGGTCGCCGCGATCACGATGACCGATTCGGTCGGCTGGAAGCCATCCATTTCGCTGAGGATCTGGTTGAGGGTCTGCTCCCGTTCGTCGGAGCCGCCGCCAACGCCAGCTCCGCGCATACGGCCGACCGCGTCCACTTCATCTATAAAAAGGAGGCAATTATGGACAATTAGGTTGTTAGCCACGAAACAGTTATGTCGGTCAAGGCAGAGATCGTAGACCCACTCCACCGGAGCGACGCGCTGGATGCGATCAATCCGCGACCAGATCACCTCCGAATGGGCCAAGCGTTCGAGTTGCTGCATTTCCGGGGTCGGCGCGACACCCCTGGCTGTGCGCCAGGTTTCCATCTCGGCGACAACCACCTGGAGGCTCTGCCGTGAAGGCACCACGCGCGACCGCTCGTAGGTACTGACACAATGCCCGTGGCGGAAGGCGCGCTGCCCCATGCCAAGGGACTGCCGTGCTTTGTGGAGAATCTCGCCCGCGGGAATACTGTCCAGACGTGAAGCAGAAGTGGTACGCTTGGCGAGGAACTCTGCCAGTTGCCCGAGTTTTGCCTGCTTCGCCGGGTGGCCCGAACCGATGTCGGCCAGGAACCGGCGGAGGTTGTCCAGACCTGTGACGACAATGTTCCCGTCCTCGCCCAGCTGCGCGAGCGGCGAGCGACTGGTTACGATTCCGACACGGAGCAGGGCATCACGGATCAGCTGGTTCGCTTCTGGCTTCCAGGCGGAGATGATGACTTGCGGGGACTGCCGACTCACACGCACGCAGCCATCCCCATCGAAGACCCCGCGTAGCCAGGCCGCGACGAGACGGGCGGGCAGTTCGACCACACGGGCGACAACAGCACGCAGAGCGTCACAGAGAAGGCGGTTATGGATGTGTGTCGTGTAAGAATCCTGCAACTCCTGCGGCAAGGTGCCCTGCGGCAGCGGGTTCTGATAGTATTTGTCGTTCAATCGGGTCGGTGCGGACAGGCCGAACTGCTCCCGCAGGATGAAGCACATTTTTTCGTGCAGAGTCAGCTGGGTATTGACGAAGGTGGCGGATCGCGCCTGGTGCCCGAGACAACCGTCCGAGGCGAGCAGGCCACACAGGTAGGCCAGATCCTCGGTGAGGCGTTCAGGGAACCGATCCAGATACGACGAAGCGAAACCGCCCCGCCCGATGGACAGCCGTAAGATCTCGCGTTGTCGTGCCGGCAAAGAGGTCCGGAAATCACTGAGTCGCGTGCGGAGCCGGCCAGGCGCATCGGTCGGCAAGTAGAGAAGCGTGGCGTCCGGCAGGAAATCGAGGAATAGCGGTGGCTCTATGGGTGTTGCGATCCGACGTGGGGCGGCCACGTAATCACCCTCGGTCAGCCTCTCCGCTGGAATCCACTCCATCCCATGCGACCGCAGAACCGGAAACAGATGGTTGCCGGTGGCCCGGACGGCGCCAGTACTGGTTGTGATCGATAACAAGTCGGTACAGGGCTTGCGCGTGATACCCAGAACCGTCGCGTCCTCCAGGCGGAAATCAGCCGTCATGGCTGGCACACGCGCCCCGACCATGTCCCGCTCGAACATTTCCTGGATGGTGATCTGTCGGCCGCCACTCAGCGTGATGACGGTGTCGCCCGTCAAGCAAGGGGCATTCTCTTTTGCGGTCTTAAACATATCACGAACGCGGCTGGCCCCGACACCTACAAACATCTGAATGAATTCCGAGCCGCTGATACTGAAAAACGGCACGCCAGCCTCACCGGCGACCGCGCGGGCCAGTAGGGTCTTGCCGGTGCCGGGCGGACCGATCAGCAGCACCCCCTTGGGCACCTGAGCACCGAGGCGCTGGAATTTCTGCGGATCCTTGAGGAAATCGACGATCTCCTGCAATTCGGACTTGGCCGATTGCATGTCGGCGACGTCCTCGAAGGTGACGCGCATCTTGTTCTTCTCGTAGCGCTTGGCAGGGCTTTTGATGTAGTTGCTCAAGAAGCCGCCGCCGAGCGGATCGCGGAAGCGCGGCAAGAAAAAGAAGAAAAAGATCGCCAATAGGATAAGCGCCGGCAGCAGGAGCATGAGCAGTTGCGGAATCCAGGCGCCCTGCTCCTCCTTGGCATTGACCTTTACCCTCGCCGCCAGCAGCTTTTGCGTAACCGACTCGGCCCCGGTGCCCAGCTCGGGACCGGGAACCAGAACACTGAAGTGCTTGCTGCCGCGGAGCCGATCGCGGATGGCCGACGGGAGGTTCTCGGTTTCCAGGAACTCCCCCTCCAGCCGTGGCGAACCGGTGGTGAACCACACTTCCTTGATGCGCGAGTTCTTGGCGTCGGGCCCCGCACCCTTGGGGGGCGCGCCTTCCTTGGCGATATCGAGAAGGTCGGAGTAGCCGATCGACGTGCCGCCGCCGACGCCCATCGTCACGAAGAGAACCAAGACGAGCATCAACAGGACGACCAGCCAGAGCCAACTCCCAGGCATGGGGGCTTCCGGACGACGGCGGGTTCTGCCGGGGGGTGTCTCGCGCGGGGGTGGCATGGATCATCCTCAAACTGCGGTGCTCTGCTCCGGAATCCTCCGACCACGGCGTCCGAGCACGGCGGATTTCTTTAAGATAGCAAACCGACGGAAGCCTGACTACCGCGATAACTCCGCTCGCAAGCTTCCCCTTCATTATAAGGGAGGGAGA
>DASPXY010000148.1:0-3038 GCA_035637055.1 Gemmataceae bacterium
AGGGGCGGGTCCGTCGGGTGCGGGCGCGGGTGGTGCGGGCGTCGAGTGCGGTGGCGTGCGTCCACAGCGTGGTGCGCAGGCAGCAGGCGCGGCATCGGAACCTCAGTCCGGAGTGCTTGGACCGCAAGCGGCTCGAGTGGCGCGTCACTCTTTAACTTTCGGGTAAAGGTGCTTTAGTTTGATCCGCGCGTCTGCGGTGGTGAACTGCCACTCGACGCCAATTTGTTTGCGATTGCGACGTTCCTTCCAAGCCGAGGCCTCCGCCGCCACTTCGCCTTGGGTGGCGATGCGGCGGTCCAGACATTGGCGCGTCAGCACGCTGAGTTCCGACTCGGCCACGTTGAGCCAACTGCCATGCTTGGGCGTATGCACCAACGCCAACTTGTTCGCCAGCCGCAGCGCCTCGGCCGGCCCGAACGCCTGGTACAGGGCCGCCAGCGTGTGCGTGTTCAGGTTGTCACAGACCAGCGTGATCCGCTCCGCCTGGGCGTAACGCGGGTCGTCCACCAACGCTTGCACGCGGTGCGCCCAGTCCACCGCCGTCTTGGTGGCACTCACCGCCACGTCCCGCCACCCCGCCAGCGCCTCCACGAACATCCACACGACGCACACCCCCGCGCGCGCGTACTCGAAATCGACGTGGACCGGTTGCCCGGGGGCGACCGGGACCGGCAGGCGGGTCTCGGCGATCAGTTGCTTGGGCTGCTCGTCCATGCAGACCACCGGTCGCTTGGGGTCGTAGGGCCGCTTGGAGACCTCCAACACCTGCTCCATCTGACAGACGAAGGCGGCGTCCTGCTTGGGCGGGATACACCACATCACCTTCCGCCACGGCTTGAGGTCGCTTTTTTTAACGCGCGGCGCACGGTCTCGTGCGCGATGGCCTCGACGACCTCCAGTTCCACCAACCGCTCCGCCAGCAGCCGCAACGTCCAGCGCGCGTACCCCGTCGGCGGCTGGGAGCAAGCCAGTGCCGTCAACCGTGCTTGCTGTTCGCCGTCGAGCAGCGGTGCCACCGGAGGCGTCAGCCGTGGCTTGCGCTCCAGGAGCGACAGCGGGCCGGACTCCACCGCCTGTTGGCGCCAGGACTCCAGGCTGCGCGTGCTGCAGCCATACGCAGCGGCGACCAGTGCGTCCGTCCAGGCGGGGCCCTGCGGTCCTTGGTCACACTGCAGCAAGGCCTGGGCACGCTGCAATTTCCAGCCGGCGGCCTTGCCCTGCTTCACGAGTTGTTCCAGTTCGGCGCGTTCCTCGGCGATCAGTTTGAGCACATACTTCTTGACCACGGCTCGGCCTCCTTGACTGGGGTTCCTTTCCAAAAAGGATTTTACCCGAAAATCAAGAAGTGACGTACCACTAGGGCATCCGGGTTGTCGCGGCCCGCTTTGACGAGCGGCAACGTGTACAGGAATGCCTCACATTGAAGCATGAAATAGCGCGAATGCGGCTTATCACCGAGGACAAGCAGCCTCTCGGTGATCTCCTCGAAAATTGCTCCGCGATTCCTGCCGAGGAGCATGGCCAGGGTCTCCACATAGGCCTCGAACAGCGCGGTGTTGCCGCGGAAGCCCATCCGCACCGCATGATGCACGTGGTCGGTCACGAGAGAGTCTCCTTCCGGACCGACACGAAGTAACACTGTTCCTGCAACCCCAAGGGGATGTCTGAATCAGCCTTTCTGACTGTCGCCACGGCGACGGCATAGCCAGCGGATGGCCCGCCGGCGCCGTCCCCGGCGGTGATGTTCAGCCGGACCTCGTGCGGGGCCGGCTCCTCCCAGCCGATACGGGAAACACGGATCGACGCCCCTGATCGGCGGAACGCCTCGGTGCATTGGGCGCACAACCGGTCGTGCGCCAACGGGTCGGCCATGAACTCAAGCAGGGCAGGCTCGAGCAGGTACTGGTATGCCTCCAGGGCGCCTTCGACGGGATGCGGGGCGGTGAGCTCGGCGAGGGGCGCGCCCAGGCCGACCACGAGCTCCTTGCGTCGGGTTTCGTGGGGGGCGTACCGCTCGCGGATTCGCTTCATCTCCGGCGAGAGCAGAGACAACCCCGATCTCCGAATCGCGGCCGAGTGAACACGACCATGCGGTCGATCCGAGGGCGGCCGGTGGAGAGGAGCGTGTCGAGATCGTACGTCTGCAGCCGGTCGAAGGACTCCGCCGGCATGTCGCAGATGGTGTCGATCCACTTCGAGAACTTGGCCGAGATGGCACCAAGGAGCCTTCTCTCCGCGTCTCCGACCGGCTGCGAGAGGGTGCTCTCGAGCTCTTTTTTCAGCCGTCCCTTGATCAAGTCCCTCATCGCTCGCGGGATTGTTGCTTCGGCGGTTGCCATGATCCTCTCCCCGGAAGAGCGACCCCCATCGTGCCGGACAGTGGCTGGCCCCGTCAGTTCAGGGGCCGTGGGCCGGAGACCGGTCACACCGCAAGGTTTTCCGACTGTCCCCGAGCCGGTGCCCTGCCGAATGCCCCGCCCGGACGGCTAGGACGGTAGCAGCCCGAGCCGCTCGAAGTCGTTGCGGTTCGTGCGAATGACCCTGGCCACGAGCGGATCACGCTCGGCGTCGAGGAGACGACGCACCTCCTCGGCGACCGCCCCGCCTTCTCTCAGCCGTCTCAACCACCCCGTGTTTGTGAAAAGGTGCAGATTGGAGGCTTTTTTCGACGCCTTGACCAGCCTCCCGTACTCCTCGGCGTCCAGCGGTGCCAGACGATTGCGGATCAGTGCCTCGACTGCCGCCGCCACATGCACCTCCGCCGCGTTCACCCGATCCGCCACCCTCCTGAAGAGCTGCTCATCGCTGTCCAGGGGGTACACCGTTCCGAGCCACTCGATCTGCTGCACGTCCGGATACGCCAAGAGGTGGTAGCTCAGCCGCCGGGCCTCTTCTCGCCGCGCCTGGTAATGGCGCTCGATGTCCTCGGGTGTCCTGAAGGCACCGGGTGCTTGGCCCCTGGCGCGAAGCAGGATCTGCTGGGCGAGGATTCCAGCCCCGGCGAAACAGGCCAGCGCCTGGTCTGGGTCAAACCGGCC
>DASPXY010000149.1:0-10863 GCA_035637055.1 Gemmataceae bacterium
TTCCAGGGCAAGGCCATCGTCACTGATGCCGCTCTTGGCGAGGTGAAGCTGGCACGCGCCGAAACCGATGCGGCCTATGAGGACGGCCTCCTGCGCCTCGATAACCTTAGCGGTTCACTGCGCGGCGAAGGCAAGGACGGCAAGGAGACTTTAGGGAACTTCAAAGGGGTAATTCAGGCGCAGATTGTCCCAGCGGGCGATCTCACCGCGAAACTCGCGGTCGAGGGATTGGATTTGCATCACTTGGCCGCCTCCTTCACCTGGAAGGAGGGACTGGGGGAGGGCATTGTGTCCACGGTGGAGGGCACCCTGTCCACAACGGTAAGCGTGCGCGTTCCTCTGGAGCGGCTGGAGAAAGCGGAGGCCTGGGAGGCGACGGGTCGGGTGACGGTGCCGACGGGCCAGGCGTTCGGGATGGCGGTGCAGGACGGTACGGCGGAGGTGGGTTTGAAAGACGGCGTGTTGTCGCTGGCCGACGTGCGGGCGCGTGTGGCGGGTGCCGCGCTCACCGGCATGGGGGAGATCCACTTGAAGCCGCCGTACCATTACCAGGCCAGGATCGACGTGCGCGGCACCGAGGCGGCGGAACTGCCCCAACTCCCCGAAGCGGCGCGGTCGACCGTTGTGGTCGAGGGACGCGCGACTGTGGCAGCGCGGCTGCAAGGAACGCTCGATCCTTGGAAACTGGACACCTCCGGGACTGCGAGCATTGCGGGGTTGAAGATCGATGTGCTGAAACTGCAAGACATCTCGTTGACCTGGGAGGGCGATGGCGATCGCATCATGGTGAAGGATCTGCGTGCGCAACTGGAAGGCGGCAAGGTCACCGGCAAGGCCGTGGTGCCGCTGCGGCCGACGGTCGCGGGCAGCGGCGATCTGACCCTCAAGGATGTTGATGTCGGCGAACTGCTCAAACGACAGAATTTGCCGCTCCCGGTGGAAGGCAAGGCAGATGGCGTGGTGAAGGGAACGATTCCCGCCGCAGAACCGGGGCAGGAGCGACCCGTCAGCGTGGCGGTTGACCTCAAGGCGTCGCGTTTGCTCGTGCAAGGGATCGAGGCGGACGGGCTTCAGGGGAAGCTCAACTATGCGGACGGCGAACTGGCTTACGACCTGGAGGCGAAGACGCTCGGCGGCCGGCTGCAGGTCGAGGGGAAGGTGCCGCGCGAGGTACACGAAGGCCAGGAGGTCAAGGGCGGCACCCTCAAGTTGCAAGGCGCCCGTCTGGAGTGGTTGAGCGGCCTGTTCAAGGTGCGGGCGGATGAGTTCCCGCTCAGCGGCCTCGCCGACGCGACGTTGACCTTTCGGCACAAGGGCCCCGACCGCGCGCTGGTGGGGACCGGTCACTTTCAGGTGACCGATGTGACCTGGGAGGCGATGGACTGGCTGCCGAATCTCCAGGGCGACCTCGAACTGACACGCGAGCGCTTATTGGTGAGCGAAGCGACCGGGACGCTGGCCCAGGGCATCGTGCGCGGGCGGATGGGGCTGGCGCTGAAACCGGGGATACCGAGCTGGTTTGTGCTGAACCTGGACCGGGCCGAGGCGTCGCGGCTGCTGGCGCCGTGGCCGGCTTTCCGCGATGCGGTTCACGGGTCGGTCGATGTGGAGTTGCGCGGCCGCTTCGGTTCGGAGTGGGCGGCCACGGGCGTCGTCGTGATGAACCGCGGGAAGGTGGCCGGCATCGAGGCGAACAGCTGGCGGCTGCCGCTGGCAATTGCCCACGTGGCGGCGACGGGACGTGGGCGGTTGGAGTTGCGCGACGGCGGCGGCGAACTGGCCCAGGGGCACAGCACACTTCGAGCGACCTATCGGTGGGGCGGCGAACACCGCCTGGAAGGCGCTCTGCGATTCACAAACATGAACCTGCGCGGCGTTCTCCACGAGGCTACCGAGCGGACCTATCTTGGCGGGGGCAGGATGACCGGCCGCGTGGATTTCGCGGCGCCCGGTCTGGCCTCCCTCAACGACCTGAACGCGGTTCTCGACGCCACGCTTGCCCAGCCTCAACCCTCGGGGTTGCCCGTGCTCAAGCAGCTCAGCCCCGTGCTGCGCATTTCGACATCTTCGAGTTTCCAGAGCGGTAAAGTACGCGCTCGCCTGTCCCACGGAGTCGTACGGTTCGAGCGGCTGGTGCTGGAGGGGGGGCCGGGCGACCTGTCCATTACCGGCACAGTCACGACGCGAGGCCGCCTGGATCTGGACGTCCGCGCCAACCTCCCGTCCCTGGTGCTGAACACGAACGCCCTGGGT
The DNA here is from genome assembly GCA_035637055.1 of Gemmataceae bacterium. Lineage (GTDB taxonomy): Bacteria > Planctomycetota > Planctomycetia > Gemmatales > Gemmataceae > DASPXY01. The sequence goes on from DASPXY010000149.1 coordinate 2,254, forward strand.
ATGGTGGGCGTGCGGCTGCCGGTCCAGGCGGCGGTGCCTGGCCGCATGCTCAACCGGGCGCCTCCTCTCGCCAACCGCAACATGCGTCTGCAGGTGACCGGCACGCTCCGCGATCCGACCGTGCGGATCCTGCCGCTGTCGCTGCTCGGCGCTTGAGAGGTTATCCGGAAAGCGGGTTTTCGGGAGGGCGAGGCTCCTGCCGAGCCGCTTGGAGGGCGAGGCTCCTGCCGAGCCAGGCTATCGAGCGGCTCGGCAGGAGCCTCGCCCTCCCAAATCCCCGACCCCTGACCCCTGATCCCTGATCCCTGAAGAGGCCATCATGGAACCTGCCAACCCCCTTCTCAACTGCCTGTCGCGCGAAGACCAGCAACAGGTCGAGAAATGGCTGCAGGAATTCGACCGCCGCTGGGACGAGGGGCGACTGGCGCGGGTCGCGTGCGAGTTGCCGGCGGAAGAACCGTTACACACGGCAGCGCTGAGCGAACTCGTCAAACTCGACTTGCACCGCAAGTGGCAGCAGGGCAACAAGAAGTCGCTCGAATCGTACTTGCTGGCCTACCCCGAACTCGGCACCTCGGAGACCGCCGCGGTCGATCTGATCCAGGCGGAAATGCAGGCGCGCAAGCAGGGCGGCGATAGCATCTCCTGGGCCGAGCTATCCAAACGCTTTCCCAAGCAGACCGAACAGATCCGCCGCGGCATGGAGCAACTCTGGCGCAAGACCCCGACGCCGGAGTCCTCCCCGCCCACCGCCATGCCCAACGCCCGCACCGACGTCGATCTCTCGATGCCCGCCAGCCTGAGTGTCCCTGTCGCCCAGGAGCAGACGCTTCGGGGACGGTCGGTCCCGGTGGGGATGGCGCTGGATCAGGCCCTCCGCACACCGCTGCCGGGCGACACGCGCTACAAGATCGAGAAGGAACTGGGTCGCGGGGCGATGGGGACGGTCTACCTCGCCCGCGACACCAAGTTGGACCGGCAGGTCGCCCTCAAAATTCCGCACTTCCGCGGCAGCGAAAAGCCCGACCTGCTGGAGCGCTTCCGCCGTGAGGCCCGCGCCGCCGCGACGCTGCACCACCGCAACATCTGCCCGGTGTATGACGTTGGCGAGTGCAGCGATATTTCCTATCTCACAATGGCCTACGTGGAGGGCCGCTCGTTGGGCGACCGCGTCCGCAAGCAGGGCCCCCTGCCGCAAGCACTGGCCGTCGAGCTGATCTACAAGCTCGCGCGGGCCCTGGCGGAGGCGCACCGGCGCGGCGTCATCCATCGCGACCTGAAGCCGTCGAACGTCATGCTCGACCGCGAGGGCGAGCCGGTCCTGATGGACTTCGGACTTGCCCGCCGCGAGGGCACGGAGGACATCCAGCTGACGCACGAGGGCTCGGTTTTCGGTACGCCGGCGTACATGTCGCCGGAGCAGGTCAGCGGCAAGGTCAAGGAGGTCGGTCCGCTGTCGGACGTGTACGGCCTGGGCGTGATGTTCTACGAACTGCTCACCGGCCAGGTGCCGTTCCAGGGCGGCATGGGGCTCGTGATGGCGCGCATCCTCACCGACAAGCCGAAGGCGCCGCGGACGTTGCGGCCCGACCTCGACGCCGGTCTGGAAGCGGTCTGCCTCAAGGCAATGGCGACGGAGCCGCGCGAGCGCTACGCCTCGATGGCCGAGTTCGCCGACGCCCTGGCGCCTTATCTCGAAGTCAAACGCAGCTCGCGCCCGGACATCGTTTCGCGCGACAGTCATCCGGTCATCGACCATACCGGCACGGACAAACTGCCGGACTCGTTCGTCGAACCGAAGCCGCCTCCGCCTCCGCCCCCGTGGCCCAAGTGGCTGACGACAGTGCTGGGGGTCGGGGCGGCGCTGCTGGTGGCCGGCGGCATCGTCTTCCTGGTGATGCAGGTTCTCAACAAGGAACCCACGCCCGTCGCCGTCACCATCGAATCGATGCCGGAGGAGGGCGCGACGATCTCGCTCGACGGCAAGCCGACGGAGAAGAAGACCCCCGCCACCTTCAACCTGAAGCCTGGCACCTACACGGTGCGCCTGGAGTTGGACAAGTATGAGTCACGCAGCGAGCAACTCGTGGTGCGGGCTGACAGTGACAAGGCCCCATTTCGCTACAATTTGGACAAGAAAAAGTCAATTATTTCAAGCCCGACCTCGGTAGACGTGACCATCACGACCGATCCGCCGGGGGCGACCGTTTTCGTCGATGGCAAGAGGCAGGAGCCGTTGGCCAATAACAGGTTCCGGCTGGAACCGGGTGCGCATGACTTGCGGTTGGAGTTGAAGAACCATCACCCGCACCCGGACAAGATCACGGTGACGGCAGGCAAACCGAACAGCTTCCACTACGACTTGAAGGTAATTACCCATGCGCTGACGGTCAAGAGCAACCCGAAGGGCGCGAAGGTGAGCCTCAATGGCAAGCCGCGAGGAGAGACGACAGAGTTTTTTGAGTTACAGGCGGGGAAGACGTACGAGATCGAGTTTAGCCTGCCTGGCTACAAGAGTGTGACGAAGCAGGTCGCGATAGTCGCCGAACGAGCGCCGGACATCCTGCAGGCGGAACTCATCCCGTTGCTGGAGAGTCACCAATACGCCCTGCTCGTCGGCGTCCGGAGTGGCTGCGAGGGGCTGCCCGATTTCGTCCATGCCGAGTCGGACGTGGACGAACTGGGTCGCCTCCTCGTCGCCGGCGGTTATCCCAAGGACAATGTGGTGGTGATGACGCGCTACCGCGGGGCGAAGGATCCGAAGTTGTTGCCGTCCGAGAAAGAGATCACAGCCCGACTTGACGAGATGCTGAAGAAATGCAGGCCGGTGGATAGCCTCATGGTGGCCTTCATTGGTCATGCAGTGCGGATAGGCGGGAAGGACCCTGACAGTTACTTCTGTCCGGCCGATTCCTCGGTGGTAGACGGGCTCCTCCCGCTGCGGGAGGTGTATCAGCAGTTGGAGAAGAAGGGCCCGAAGTCGAGCCTGTTGCTGCTGGATTGCTGGCGGTATGCGTGGGGCAAGGAGCCGAAGTTGCCCGCGGGCGTCTCACGCGATCGGCCCGCGAAGGTGGTTGATCTCGGTAAGCCGGCACTGTGGCTCAGCTGCTCCAAGGGGCAGCGCGGTTACGAACACCCCGACGAGCGACACGGGCTGTTCTGTCATGCGTTGTTGCGAGCGCTGCGTACGCCCTCGGGCCTCAAGCTTCCTGCAGAAGTGCAGCGGCAGGTGGAGCGGGCCTCAGTGGATTTTCCTTTCGAGAAGCAAACTCCGGAGTTCCTTTCAACACAGAGTCCTGACCTGCCGTGGCTGCGCTTACGCATTGAGGGAGCGCTCGCCGCGTACAGTCGTGGCTGCGACCTCGCAGACCAGGCGAGCAAGCTGACAAACCCGAAAGACCAGCTTGCCAAGTTCCGCGAAGCGATCGAGGCGTTTGACGAAGCGACCAAGAAAGATCCGGCGTTCGTCGATCCCTACCTTCAGCGTGCGGCGGTGCGCTACTACTGCCACGAATACCATGAGGCGATCGGCGACTGCGACCTTGCCTTGAAGCTCGATCCGGGCAACGCCACAGCCTACTCTCACCGAGCTGAGGCGTTGACCAAATTGAAGCGCTTCGCCGATGCCCTGCAAGACCATCAGCAGGCCATTGCGCGCGATCCGGAATATGCCCTGGCCTACAACACGTGCGGCCAAACCTATCTCGCCAAGCAGGATTTTGAAGCCGCGATCGGTCGATTCTCGGAGGCCCTCGGCCGCAACCCGCGGCTGAAATGGGCGCTCTGCAACCGTGGCCGGGCTTATCGACAACTCAAGAAACCCGAACTTGAGTTCGCCATCAAAGACCAGACGAAAGCCGTGGAGATCGATCGGCACTTCATGAACGCCTGGTTTGAGCGCGGCCTCGCGCACTACACGGACGCCATGAGAGAGCAGGACGAGAAGACGGCTCAGGCCAAGTACCAGCTCGCCCGCAATGATTTGACTCAGGCGATCGACAAGAACAAATACTTCCCACTTGCGTATCAGTTCCGCAGCATGGTCTACAGGGCACTTGGGGAACCGGGGTTGGCCGCAGCCGACGAGAAGACATTCAAGGAGTTGACAGCGGCTCCGAAGAAGTGAACTCCCCCCGCTCGCGGGTTAGCGCTCCCAGCGCTAACCCGCAAGCGGGAATGACCGACCTACGGCCCGCGCGGCGCCAGCTCGACCATCGCGGTGCGGATGCCGGTCAGCAGCATTTGAATCGCGACCGTGATCAGCACCATACCCATGAGCCGTTCCATCGCGATCAGCCCCTTTTGCCCCAGGTAATGGCGTAATCCGCTCGCCGAGAAGATAATGACGCTGGAGGCGAACCACGCCAGCAGCAGCGCCAGCAGCCACTCCGGCCAGCGCTCAGGCTCGCGGCTCATCAGGAGCAGTTCGGTGGCGAGGGCCGACGGACCGGCGACATACGGGATCGCCAAAGGGACGATGAACGGCTCGCCCTCGACGTCCTCCTGCAGCGGCCGCTCCGCCGACGGGAAGATCATGCGCACCGCGATCAGCAACAGGATCACGCCGCCCGCGATGGTCAGCGCCGGCTCGGAGATGTGCAGCACCTGCAGCACGTAACGACCGGCGAACAGGAAAAAGACGAGCACACCCAGGGCGATGAGCAGTTCGCGCAGCACGACGCGCCGCTGGCGTGCCGGCTCAACGTGTTTGAGCGCGGTCAGGAAGAAGGGGATGTTCCCGAGCGGGTCCATCACCAGGAACAGCAGCACCGCGGCGGAAACGACGGTCACGGCGCCCTCGATCCTCGCGAGCGTGGTTGGCCGGAAACGGAAAAAGCCGCGGGGGAACAGCTGTTCTCCCCGCGGCTCCGTTCGCTCCTCTCCCGCAAAGGGAGAAGACAGCGTTACTTCGCCCAGGCGGGTTTCTTGTTGTCCGTCTTGAGCGACGACTTCTGCGTCTGGCGCAGGTTGACGTCCGTCGTCATGCCGGCGATCTCGATGACCAGATCCCCAGAGAGTTCGAGCGTCAGGTTCGACTCCTGGATCCGGCCATTCTCGATGTCGAAGAGGATGCTCCCGCTGCTCTTATCGCTCTTCAGCTTGCCGCTGGCGATGCGGAACGGCAGGCCCTCGGTGCTCGTCTTGGCGGCGGGCGCTGCGTACTCCAGGGAAGTGCTGACGCCGATCTCTCTGAGTATTTTACTATCCTTCTTGAAGCCCTCGTCGGTGTAGGTGTAGGTGGTGGTGTAAACGCCGATGGGCCCCATGTCGAGTTTGGTCTCCTTCTTCCACTCCGGCTTGCTCTTGTCGTCCTTGGGATCCTTCGGCGGAGGGATGACGCCGCCGGCCGGGATGACGGCGAAGATCGGATCGGCCATTTGCTGCAGGGCCTTTTCGCTGAGGATGGCCTTGAGCAGCGGTTGCAGAGCCGGGTTGGCCTTGGACAACTTGTTGATGAAGTCCTCTTGCCCCTCGATCTTTTTGACAGTCAGCGTCTTCTTGTCCACATGGAGGGTAAACTCGGAGCCGACGAGCTGCTTGAAGAAGTCGGTCAGCGGATTGGCGGGCGGCGGTTCCTTGCTGGTGGAGTCATAACTGATCTTGTTGCCGCCGATCTCGATGTCCATCTTGACGCCGATGATTTTCTGCTTGACGACGTAGTCAGCAGCGTCTTTCGACGCCTGCGGCGTCCACTCGACCCAGAAGGTCTGGGACTGTTTTTGCGTGACCGTCATGTTCGAGACCTTCATGGTCTGGTCGGTGGAGGTCTGCATTTCCTGATAGAAGGGTGCCGTCCCCTGGAAGGCCTTGAAGGGGAGCGTGACACCGGCGGCCTTCTCCGGTGGTTGTTTGTCCGGCTGCTTTTTGTCGCCCGCCTTGGGATCCTGTTTCGGGTCTTTCTTGCCTGTTTCCTGGCCCTGGACAGAGATGCCCAGACCCAGGACGACGACAAACATGGAGGCCCCTAACCAGCGCCACACATTCATGTGTTCTTTCCTCCCGGCCACAACCGGAACGATTTTCGTGGGATACCGCCTCAAACGAGGAACCCACTTTTTCTATCGCCGGCCGGAATGGAAACAAGAGGCAAAGCGTCGGTAGTCCTTGTTCCTGGGGACGTTTGGCCCTGCCGCCCCCGCCGGTCGACTTCTGCCTGCTTCTACGAAGTGGCCCGGCGAAAGGTTCCCGCGTTTTGAGGACGGCGAAAACGACAACGCCACGAGCGACGATCTCGTGGCGTTGTGTTCTGTCCGGGTTGACGATTGCCCAGGGCGGGACTTGAACCCGCACTCCCCTTACGGGGAAGGGGCGTTTAAGGCCCCTGTGTCTCCCGATTCCACCACCTGGGCACGCCGTTCGCGACAGGTACGCACATTCTTGGCGCGGTAGGTTGGAGTCAACGCGTGGCAGTTTGGACAGAGCAAGCAGAGGTTCGACACCCGGTTATCCGACCTGTCGCCGTTTCTGTGTTCGAGTTCCAGCGGGATCGGTCCCCCGCGCCATTCGGTAAGGGTACAACCGGCACACCTGTGCTCAAGCAATCCCGCTTTGAGGAGGCGCTTCTTCAAGTGATCAGTCGTGCCCCGCCACGAAGCACCCACAACGAGAATGTCAGCCAAGGGGATCTTCCGCGCCCAAGGATTCGGCCGCCCCTTGAGGTGCCCCATTCCCAGGAAGTGGCTTGTGTCCAACTTGAGCGCTGCAATGCGACGGTGAACCGTTTGGTAGTTCCCACCCGCAGGACGCAAGCCCATTTTGAGGAGGACCTGCCGGATCGAGATCGACTCTTTAACGGCGGTGGTAAATTCCTCATCGCTCATGGTGGCATCCTCGTGCCTCGGGAAAGTCCCACCTCCTCAATGTAATGGGTGGCTGGAAAGGCGTCCAGTCAACCGTCCGGAAACGGCAGCGAGGCGGCTACCGCAACACATTCGCGAGCACGATCCCCACTACGCCGGCGAGGATCACGCTGGCGGCGCCGACGCCGAGCAGGATCCAGTCGCGATTGCTCAGGCGGAATCCTCCCTTCGCCGGCACGGGGACGGCAGGAGGCGCCACCGTTGGCACCAGATCCACGTCGAACTCGGACGGATGCACGGGCGCTGACGGCGCCGGCGGAGTGGCGGCCAGAGGAGTCGGCGCTGCGGCCTGGTGCTTGTGGCGCTTGTGCTTTTTCGAGGCGTGCTGCTTCTTCGCCGGCACCGGCAGCGCGGCGGGCTGCGGCGACAGCACCAGTTTCGCGGGCCGAGCACTGCCAGGCTTGCCCGGCAGCGGCGTCTTCGGGGCCGCGTCGGTTTCGCTCGCCCCTTCCCGGCCCTGGCTGTTGCTATCCGTTTCCACCCAGGTCAGGAATGTTCGCAGCTGCGGGCCGTCCTCGGCCAGTCGTGCCGGTTCGGCGCCGGCGGCCTGGAAAGCCTGCAGCGCCTTGGCCGCCTGCTCCGGCGTCGCGTAACGCTGAGCGGGATCCTTCGCGAGCATCCTGCTCACAATCTGCTGCAGACCGTCCGGCACCTCGGGGCTCAACTCCTTGAGCGGCCGCGGCGGCTCGGTCGCGTGCCGGACCATCTGCGTGAGGATGTTCGTATCGGGGAACGGCGGTTGACCGGTCAGGCAATGGTAGAGCACGCAACCCAGGCTATAAATGTCCGAGCGGACATCGACGGTTCGCGGGTCGCGTGCCTGTTCGGGCGACAGGTAATCCGGCGTGCCGAGGATCATGCCCTCGCCGGTCAGGTGCAAGTGCTGGGCGGCCGATGCGGTGTCCTCCGGCAGCGCGCGGCCCAGGCCGAGGTCAAGGATTTTGAGCGTCGCCCGCGCCGTGGTGTCCGCCCCCGCGGCTGACACGAGCATCAGGTTCGCCGGCTTGAGGTCGCGATGCACCAGCCCCTGCTCGTGGAGGTGCTGCAGCCCTTGCAGCGCCTGGTAGGTCAGCCGTACCGCCTCGTTGGGCGGCAGCTTGCGACGGCGCTGCAGCACAACGTCGAGCGTTTCGCCCTCCAGGTACTCCATTACCAGGTAATGAAGATCGCCTAAATGGCCTATCTGGAAGGAGCGAACGACGTTGGGATGCTTGAGCTTGAGGGCCAGGCGCACCTCGCGCTGGAAGCGGGCCAGCTGCTGCGGATCCTTGCCCTTCGACGGCGGCAGCACCTTGATGGCGACGACCTGGCCGAGGTGATGGACGGCCTTGTAGACGCCGGCCATGCGGCCGCGGCCGAGGCGTTCGAGGATCTTGTACTGGTTGATGAAGAACGAGTCGGCGTGGCCCTTGGCGACGAGGGCGGCCTGGTACTCGGTGACGTACTGCCGGGACACGAGCCAGCGGACGAACTGCGGCAGGTTGGCGACGGCGTCCTTGGCCTCGCTCTGCCAGCGCTGGTACATCGCCTTGACTTCGTCGGGAGTGAGGAGTTTGCTGCGGATCAGCAGGCCGCACACATTCTCGACGGTAAATTCCATAGGCTCCACCCTGGCCGCGGGGCGATCGAGTCCGCGCCCGCTGTCCGCATCTGCCGGTCCGCGCCGCGCCTGGGGCGCTGCTGACGCTCCTACCGGAACCATAACCCTCTCCTCCAATATAATGTGGCGCAGCACGAGCAGAAGCGCCCT
>DASPXY010000150.1:0-2423 GCA_035637055.1 Gemmataceae bacterium
GCTCTACGGCAGCGGCGACACGGTGAACGCCGCTTTTCGCGGCAGTCTGCGCAATGGCATGGTCGTGCCCAACCAGCCGATCACCGTCGAGGCCGAGTACGGCGGCAGGCCCATCGCCATCCCCGGCGCCGCCCCCGGCAAGCCATTGCAGACGACTACCGACGACTACGGCAAAGCCGCCTTCCATGTGCCCTTGCCCACCACGACGCCGACGGCGGAGACCCTGCGCATCAAGGTGCAGGCTCACGACGGCAAGGCCGATCCGAAGGTCGAGGCCGCCATACCTATCCTGTCCCAACCCGCCGGCATCCTGACCGTGGATCTATTCCCCGAGGGTGGCGACCAGGTCGCCGGCGTGCCGAATCGGGTCTACTTCCGGGCCGTCGATCACCACAACCAGCCCGCGCTGCTGACCGGCGTTCTTCTGGACCGGCAGGGCCGCGAACTCGTTGCCGTCCGGGGAACGGAAGCAGGTGGTGTGCAAGGCCTGGGTAGTTTCGAGTTCACCCCCGAGGCCGGGGAGACGTACACCTTGCGCGGCCGGGCGCCCGGCACCATCGAGACACGCGTCCAACTTCCCCCAACCCGGGCAGACGGCGTGGCGCTGAGCGTGTCCCAGGCGGTCCAGCGCGAAGGCCAACCGCTGCGCGTCATGGTGCGCGATCCGCGCGGCCGGCGCCTGCTCGTCCTGGCGGAATGCCGCGGTCGCGTCGTCGATCAGGCGTTTCTCACGGCGGATAAGGCCGGCACGGAAGTGACGCTCACGCCGGTAAGCGGAATGCGCGGCGTGGTGCGCGTCACGGTCGTCGAATTGAGCGAGGGTCGCCTCGTGCCGCTGGCTGAGCGTCTCGTCTACCGCACCCCCGCCGAATACCTCCAGTTGACCATCAGCGACAGCACCAACAAGACGCCGACGGCGGCACGCGCCGGCGAGCATCTCGGTCTGACGGTGAAGGTCACGAACGAAAAGGATGCGCCGACGCAGGCCTCACTCCTTGCGGCCTTTGTCGATCGGAAATGGCTGGGACAGCGGGCGGAAGTTACCCCGCCGGCGCAGTTCTACCTCAGCCGCCCGGTGAGCCACCCGGAAGATCTGGCCGACGTGGACATCCTGTTCGCGGACACGCCGCAGGCACGGCAGGCGCTTGACCTGTTCCTCGCGACGCACGGCTGGCGCCGCTTCGTGCCGTCCGGAGAGCCTCAACGCACCGATCCGAGCGAGAAGGAAGTGCTGGCCGCGATGGACGCCGGACAGCCGGCGGTATTCATCGCTGACAATCGGCTGGAGGCCGTGGCGGAGTATCAGAAGAAATTGGCGAGCCGGCAGAAGGCCCTTCAGGATCAGGCCGAACGGCAACGCGAGGAGTTGGCCACCGTCCGGGACCGCAAACTTGAGGAGGCACACTCGGCGGCGGTCGCCCTGCGCAATTACGAGGATCTCCCGCGCGATTACCTGTGGCGCGGCCTGGTCCTGGTGGTCCTGGTGCTGTTCGCGTTGGGAAGCCTTGGGCTGGCCCTGGGCGTGGCGCGGACAGTCCGGGGGGGGAAATCGCCGCGCGGCTCATTCGCCGTGGCCTTCATCGCGCTGTTCCTGTGCGCGGGTGCCTACTTCTGGACCATGAGCCTGCGTGACGGGCAACCCGAGGGCGGCCCACTTGCCGACCTGGGGAAGAGGGAATTGCTGCCGCTCGATGCCGGTGCCACTGGCGGCCGCGGGGAAGTTGCCCTGAAACAGGGGGAGGCGACTTCTGTGCGGAAACTGTTCGCCCTGACCTCCGAGAGCAAGACCGTGGCTCGCCGCGATGCCCCGGCGACGTCAGGCGTCTCGACTGTCGCGCTGGAGGCAGGAGAGAAGAAAGCGGCCAGCGCTCCCCTGGTCGCCTACTCTCAGGGGCATACCGAGCAGGAGAACGGCGCCGCTGACCGGCAGCGAAACAATCCCGACTATGCTCGCCGGTTCACCGAACTCCAGCGGACGCAGCAACAAGGAGCCCCGCCTGTGGGGACGGACCCGCAGACCGCGAAAGGAGGGGCCGCGCTAGCCCCGGCCCCTGTGGCTCCCACCTTCGTCCCGAGCAGCACGGCGCTGCCCAAGCACGATGGCGACGCGAAGACCAAGGCCAAGGGGGATTCCATGCGTGCTGCGAAAAGTTATCTGCCGCTGCGCGAATACAAGCACAAACAGGCCGCCGGCGTGCTCGATTTCCAGGAGACGCTTTTCTGGCATCCGGCCCTGGAAGCGAAGGACGGGACGGCTCGCCTGGAGTTCGACCTGTCGAACAACGCCACGACCTACCAATTACTGCTCTACGGCCACACTTCTTCAGGCCGGCTGGGCGTCTACCGCGCCACCGTGGAAACGCACAGGTGACCGGAAAGCCCACGGGCCGCGGCCCGTGGGCTTGCTTGCCTCACCCGGTCAC
>DASPXY010000151.1:0-4119 GCA_035637055.1 Gemmataceae bacterium
CCGGGAAACGCCTTCGCGGCCTCGGTGATCCCGCGCTGCAGTTCGAGGAATTGCTCCACCCGGTCCGGCGGCACACGATGCACAATGACCGAGGAGGCCCGCGCGCCGCGGACCTGCTCGTGGGGGCCAGGCGTAGGGAGGGACGAGGAGTCCATGCGTTCCTTCAGTTGTTTTCCGGGGCGACGGGGACGGCCAGTGCGCTCCTGGGGTTTCCAAATCTTTATTGCAGCTCTGCCAGGCGCGAAAAAATCCGATCGGCGCTGAGGGGCAGGCTGTGGAAGCGAATGCCCGTTGCGTTGGCGAGCGCATTGCCCAGGGCGGCGCTGACAGGAATGATGGGAGCCTCGCCGACCGGCTTCGCACCGAGAGGGCCATAACGGTCGTGGGTGTCGGCGAAGAAGATCTCGGATCGGGGGATGTCGGCAAAAGCTGGAATCCGGTAATTCCGGAAGGTGGGATTCACGACGGCGCCGGACGCGTCGATCACCATCCGCTCGAAGAGGGTAGTCCCGATCCCCTGGGCGATGCCGCCCTCGACCTGTCCCCGCGCCTGCATGGGGTTGATGACCGTGCCGGCGTCGTAGGCTTGCACGCTCTGCAGGATGCGGATCTCGCCGGTGACGCGATGCACGGCGATGCGAAAGCCGTGGGCCAGAAAGGCCGTGGAACGGGGTGAGCCGTACACCTTGCGTGACACGTGGAGTTTGTCCCGAAGCGGTGCGGCAGCGTGCAGTTCCTGCAGCGAGAGCAATCGATCCCCGCAGCGCACGCTCCCGTCCTCGAGGCGACATTGTGCGACGGGAACGGCTGAGACCTGGCTGGCCAGATCGAGAAGACTCTCGCGCAAGCCTTCGGCGGCCCGCTGAACGGCGAGCGTCGCCACGCTTGTGCCCGTGCTGGCGAAGGTCCCCGTGTCGTAGGGCGTCCTGTCCGTATCGACGAAGTCCATGGAGACTGCCCCTGCCCGCGCGTTCAGCACGGTCGCGGCGACCTGCCGCTGCGCGTTCCGGATGCCGTTGCCGAATTCCGCGGAGCCCACGCCCAGGTGGTAGGTCCCGTTGGGCAGCAGGGACAGGTGGGCTTCCGAGCGGTGCTCCGTCGGGGGCGCACAGTCCTGGCCGTGGATGGCGACACCGCGCCCTTCCAGCCACTCGTCCCCGTCAGGTTTGCGTTCGCCCCTGCCGCTCGCGAGGGCCTGTTCGACGAGATCGAGGCACTGATCCAGCCCATAGCTGCCGATGACGCCGTCGTGCGGGAAGGGCCAGATGCTATGCACGGGATCGCGCGGGCCGATCATGTTCTTGCGCCGCATCGTGAAGGGGTCAATCCCCAGTTTGCGCCCCAGCTCGTCGATGGCGGACTCAATGGCGAACGCCGGTTGGGTCGCGCCGTAGCCCCGGAAGGCGCCGGACGGCACCGTGTTCGTGTAGACCGCGTAGCCGGTGCCCTTTTTGTTAGGACAGCGGTAGGTGGCCATCGCGGAGCCGAGGGACGAGGCCAGCACCTCGCCGCCGTGGTTGCCGTAGGCCCCCGTGTTGGAGACGGTGTGGATCTGCATCGCGGTGAGCGTGCCGTCCTTCTTCGCGCCCAGCTTGATCGTGATGCGCATCGGGTGGCGGGTGGTCGCCGAGGTGAATTGCTCGGAACGAGTGAATTCCCACTTCACCGGGCGACCGGTCTTCAGCGCCGCCAGTACGCACAGATCCTCGGTCAGCAGTTCCTGCTTGCCGCCGAACCCGCCCCCGACGCATTCGGAAAAAACGTGGAACTGCTCCGGATACATCCCGAACAGGTAGGCGAGTTTGATCTTCGTGAGGTGAGGCGTCTGGGTGCTGGTGCGGACGTGGACGCGCTCGTCGGTGGTGCGCCAGGCGATCGAGCCGTGCGTTTCCATGTGCGCGTGCTGAATCCTGGGTAGCGAGAACGTGCCTTCGTAGATCGCGTCGGCCTCGGCAAACCCCGCGGCCACGTCACCAGTTTCGGCCGCGATTTTCTTGAAGACGTTGTGCTCCGGGTCCCCGATCCGGGAGGCCACGTCCTTGTCGCCATGAAGGTGCGGAGCGGCAGGAAGCATGGCTTCGTCGGCATCAAACACCGCGGGCAGTACCTCGTAATCCACTTCCACCCGCCGGCAGCCCTCTTCCGCGGCGGCCTCGGTTTCGGCGACCACGGCGGCGACCCGCTGCCCGACGAACCGCGCGACGTTGTCGAGCATGTAGGTGTCGTCCGGATCGACGTGGAAGTCGTCGTGACAGGCAGTGGTGAAGGGTCGCCTGGGAACGTCCTCCCAGGTGAAAACGGCGTGGACTCCCGGAACAGCGAGCGCCTTGTCCTTGCGGACGGCCGTGATGCGTGCGTGCGCGTGCGGGGACCGGACGACCTTGAGGTGAAGCATCCCCTCCACCTCGACGTCCATCGTGTACTGGGCGTTGCCGGTGACGATCCGCTCGGCCAGGGGATTGGCGAGACTGGCACCACAGGCGTGGCCGGCCCGGTCCGGCTCGACGGAAGCGATGCCGCGGAGCGCATCCTCGATCGCGTGATAGCCAGTGCACCGGCAGAGGTTCCCCTTGAGATGGAAGGGAAGGTCCTTCTTCGCGTCGTCGGAGAGGCTTGCCGAGGTCATGATCATGCCCGCGGCGCAAAAGCCACACTGGAACGCCTGGGCGTCGAGAAACGATTGCTGCATGGGATGGAGCTGCCCGTCGCAGGCGAGCCCCTGGAGCGTGGTGACCTCGCGGCCCTCGGCCCGGAAGGCGGGAACGAGGCAGCTGTGGACCGGCTTACCGTCGAGCCAAACCGTGCAGGCACCGCAATCGCCGGCATCACACCCTTTTTTCACCCCAAACCAGCCAAGGCTCCGCAGAAATGTCCGCAAGCACTGGCCGGGACAAGGTTCAGCCGCGAAGGTTGTCCCGTTGATCCGAAAAGTCATGGCGGTTTCCTGGTTGGATCGGGTTCAGGGCGTGAGTTCCGAACACATCTGTTCCGCGAAGTAATGCGTCAAGTGCTTGCGGTGAGCCGGCGACCCATGCACGTCGTCGAGGTACATACTGAACGGCACGGCGTCGTCGATCGCGCGTTTCAGTTCCTCCGCGGCTGGCATCCTTTCAAAACGGAGTTGCACCGGGCGGACGGTGGCGGCGGTGATCGTGAGCAGGAATTCGCCGTGCTCAGGGCACCGCGTGCCGATGAGCAGCGCTTCCGAGCGCCCGAGGTGCGTGAGCGTGAACCGCCGGAAGGCGAACTTCTTGCGGAGGGCGCGAGCGGGCAGGAATATCGAGCGCAGCAATTCTCCGGGGGCGAGGACATTCCGGTGGTTGCCAGTCACGAAATCGACCACGGACACCCGTCGTGGCTCGCCGCCCCTCGGCCAGAGCGTGCAAACCCCCTCGAGCGCAGCCGCAAGCGAAATCATGGGTCCCGCCGGCAGCGACATGCAGATGTTTCCGCCCACCGTCGCCTCGTTCCAGATCTTGAACGAGGCAAGGAATGACCTGCAACACAGACGGAACAGCGGGGCCGCCGTCCAGTCGGGCAACGCCCTATCGACGAACTGATCGAGCTCCACAACCCTGCAGGTGGAGGCCACCTCCAAGCCGTCCTCCGAAGGTTGAAGTGATGGCCATTTGAGCGACTCGAGATCGATGAGCGTGTGGACGTCGAGTTGGGGTTCCGAAAACAGCCAAGTACCTCCGGCAAGCCAGGCAAATCCGACGTCCCAAGAGGCGATCTCCGTTGCGCAAGCAGGGCGGCGAACTCGAGTTACTGTGTGTAGGTCCATTGATCCGAGCTTTCTCCATCTGAACGTCGCTGGGACCGGTGCCACGACTCAAGTGAGTGAGGTTACTCACTCAAAGGGACAATCACAACGCTTTTTCCCGAAAGGCGGCGCCGGCGCTGGCGGGGTTTAGCGGCCGCAAAGCGGGCAAGTCGAGTTTCGGCTGGGAATCATGGCCTGGACCGGTGCCGTGCGGGCAGCGATCCTGGGGACGGGATGGGAACCCCCGAGTGCTTCCGACGGGCAGCGGGAAGACCGGCTCAGGCCAAGCACGCAGGGAGCAGGACAGTCAGCCTCGGTGCCGGTCCTCCCAGCCATCTCCACCGGACCTTGGCCCA
>DASPXY010000152.1:0-10781 GCA_035637055.1 Gemmataceae bacterium
CGTCGCTCTGGACACTCCCGGCACGTCTGGCCGCGCGCCGCCAACAACCGTGAGCCGCAGGCAGAGAGTGTGGTTGCTTTCTGCCTTCTTTCTCTGGTGCAGAGCCGGAGGTGCCGAGGTGCTTGGCAATGCCGAAGTCGGTGATTTTCGGGACGAAATTGGCGAGTGGGGGGACGTATACCCCCTGATTTCTGCGAGTTATACTGTGGCCGATGGGAAAATGCCGGTGGGACGGACATTCCTGTCCGTCCGGACGGACAGGAATGTCCGTCCCACCGGCACTTCTCAACCGGCTTCGCTATATCAGGGGGCTTACGCCCCGCTCGCCAAGGTTATCACACGACCGCTTACTCGATGACCTTCAACAGTTCGACATCGAAGGTCAACTCGGCGTTGGGCGGGATGACGCCGCCGGCGCCGCGCTCGCCGTAGGCCAGGTCCGGCGGGATGATGAGCTTGCGCTTGCCGCCTTCCTTCATGCCGGCGACGCCCTCATCCCAACCCTTGATGACCTTCCCGGCGCCGAGTTTGAACGAGAACGGCTTGCCGCGATCGACGCTGCTGTCGAACTTCTTGCCGTCCTTCAGCCAGCCGGTGTAATGGACCTCGACGGTGTGGCCCGCCTTGGCCTCCTTGCCATTGCCTACTTTCTCGTCGATGTACTTCAGGCCGGACTTTGTTGTGATCACTTTTTTCTCCCCTCCGATCGTTTGTTCCGCCATCTGGACGAGCAGCAGAGCAGCCAGGGCGACAAGAGCCAACCCACAGCGCGTTCGCATTTGGTCATTCCTTTCCATGAGGGTCATTGGGAGCACCGGACCACGCTTCCTGTTGTTCTAGCGAAAAGTCGTTCCCTGTCTGCTAAATGAGCGTGGGTGATTCTGCTGCACCAACCCGAAGCGTGAGCGAGGCTCTCGCTGACGCTTCGGGTTGGTGTGTTGCACCTTCACGCACGCTCATTTAGGCGCGGCGGCCGAACGGCAGCGACAACCAGCGCACGCCCAACCACGGCACACGGATCCCCAGCACGAACCGACGGGCCCGCCACAACACCGCCGCCCGCAACGCGAAGCCACGCCGCGGCACCAGGCCGCGCCGTGTGCTCTTCTGGTGGAGATCCACCGCCATCACCTCAAGACGTGCGTCCTCCGGCAATTCACCGCGCGCGGCCACGTACCGAGCGAAGGCGCGTGCATCGGCAAAGGGGCCGCCTTCTTCGGGCAGAGGAGTGACGGCAGCAAACGCGGCGAATCGCTCTCCGAAGCGCTCGCCGAGCGATTGCGCCAGGATCGGCATGGCCTTGGAAGCGCTCCGGGCACGTTTGCGCGCCAGCGCCTCGGCGGCTACCGCGAAGCGCTCCGCAGCAAACCCTGGTGGCGGCGTCTTTCCCACCGTCAATGCCTCGACCAGGGCGGCCTGTTGCTCGGCGAGGCGTTGGCGCATCTCAGCGGAGGGCATGGCTGGCCTCCCGGCGTGCGGCGCCGCGGGCGACGGCAGCAGCGATAGCGTCCAGCTCCGCGTTCAACTCGTCGTCTGTGGGGTAATAGTCATCGCGTTCCAGCATCACTCCCGGCACCGCGGTCCGGCTGCAGACTTCTTCGAGCAGATCGAGCACCGGCATCGGGATCGGGTGAGCATGAGTATCGTGATAAATGCCATCGCGTTCGACGCCACCCGCAATGTGGACATAAGCGATCCTCTCGACCGGAATACGATCCAGAAATCGCAGCGGATCGTCGTGATGGTTGCGGGCGTTGGCGTACACGTTCTCGATGTCGAGTAGCAAGCCGACATCGGCCTGTTCCAACACCTCGGCGAGGAAATCGGCCTCTTCCAACTCGGCGCCGGGCCACTCGAACAGCGTGGCGACGTTCTCCAGAGCCAACGGCACGGACAGAGCCTGCTTCGCCTCGCGGACGTTGGCGACGACCACTTCGAGGGACTCCCACGTTCGCGGCACGGGTTGCAGATGCCCGGTCTCGATTCCGCCGCCGCGAACAAACGCAAGATGCTCGCTCACGAGCGGGGCGTTGAGCTGCCGCGCCACCCGGTCGAGGCGCTGCAACCGCTTCGGGTCGGGGCTGTCAGCTGACCCGAGCGAGAGGCTGATCCCGTGCGGCACGATCTTGACTCCCCGCTCCCGCAAACGCTGCAGCGGAGCGGGCAAGGCGGCGTGCGGATTCAGGTCTTCCGCGATCATCTCGACGAAGCCGAGATCGCGCCGCCGATCGATCGCCAGCGCTAGCTCGCCGCGCCAGCCGATGCCCAGGCCAAGAGGAGATTGTTGTGCGTTCATGGTTATCCTCCTCCGCAACCGCCGCAACCGCCACCTCCTCCGCAACCACCACCCCCACCTCCGCCACAGCCACCGCCCCCACCGCAGGCGGCGCCGCCACAACTGCCGTCGGCACAGCTACCGCTGCTTCCGTTCGGGCCGATCGTTTTTCGCAGATCGGCCAGGCTATGGTGAGTCAGGACACTCACACCGAAGAGACTCAGAGCCAGCGATAGGTCCGAACCGGCCAGGCTGTCCGGTCGTCGCTGGGCCGCGACTTGCAGGGCCGCGTTCTCCTGGCGGAGTTGTGCCAGCATCCGGTCGCCGCGGCGACTGCGGAATGGCCGCCGGGCGAAGCAGCACAGCGTCACCACCAGCAACACCAGGCAGCCGAAGACGAGGAAGCCGACCGGCTTGTGCCGTTCGACCCCAACCGCAAGTTTGGCGACGCCGAGCGCCAGCATCCCCAGCGGGGCCAACAGGGACCAGAAGCGAATCGTCCGTGCCTGGCTCGCCGAGACGAGCAGTCCCAGATCCTGCAGGCGTGTGTCGATTTCCTTTACCGCCGTTGTGTCCAGGTGCTGTGAGAGCCGGTCGGGCTCTTCGGCCACCGCCTCGTAGACTGCCCGCTCAAAGGGCAGGGCCTTGGCGGGCAGCGCACCCCGGACGGTCAGCTTTCCGCTGGCCGCGTCCACTGCCAAGCATTTTTCCTGAACGAGGCGGGTGAGCACGGCGTTGACGGCCAGTTTCTTCCCACCCGCCAGGTAAGCGATCTCGCACCAGGACAGCCGCGTGCGCGTGTCGGGGTCATCCTTTGGCCCACGGAGAGTCCAGCGCAGAATAGCGGCCAGAACCACCGCCCCGCTGGCACCGAGGACGAAAAACTCCATGAACTGGGGACCGGGTAAATCCAGAAGGTTCATCGAGCAACTCCTTCCGTTGTGAGGTTTGAGCGAGGAAGCCGCCCTGTACCTGTCAGGAAGGATTGCCCGGAGAGAATGTTACACCAGGGTCTGGAATTGCGACGCTGGTCGAAGGAAAAAGGGGACAGGCACCATTATTTTGATATTAAGATACTCTTAAAAGATTCATTCATGGTTTTTCGGGGGCTGCCTGTGCTTGCGGGGTCGGCCGCGTGGGCGGAGGGTCGCCTGCAGGCCCAAGCGCGCCGCGGTCTGTTTGGCCCACCTGGCGGTCCCGAAGGGTGTCCCCCGCTGCACGCTCTGCCGCACCTGCGCCAACTCCGCGTCCGTGAGGGGTTCGTTGACCCACGCCACCCAGTTCGCCGGCCGCGGCACTGGCCCGGGGTGCAGGTAGGGCGGCAACGGACTCCCGAAGGCCCCGCTCCACCACGGCAGGCTCGACCACGGCCACGCCTCCGCGTGCGCGACCAAACCCGCCCGCAGCGGGTTGCGCTCGATATAGCGCAGCACGGTCAAGAGGTGCTCGTCCTGCTCCACGGGGAACGCCTTGAAGCGGCCTTGTCAGAGATGGCCGCTGGAATGGTAGTGTTGGTGGTAGCGGCGCACGTGGGTATTGCTGAGCCAGTGCATCCAGCGGCTCAGGTCGCCTGGCTGGTGGGGCCACAAGGCCAGGTGGAAATGGTTGGGCATCAGGCAGTAGGCCAGCACGCGCATGGGCAGTTCCTCGTGGGCCTGGCCCAGCGCCTTGAGGAAGGCGGCGTAGTCGCCGTCCTTGCAGAAGACGGTGGCGCGGGCGTTGCCGCGATTGAGGACGTGGTAGCAGACGTTGCCGGCAGCGGCGCGTGCGGTGCGTGGCATGCAGGGAGGTTACCACCCTCCCGTCCCGCTTGTCAACGAAAAAAGGTGCCTGTCCCCTTTTCGGGCCCAAGTATTCGTCTGGGGACGTTGATCGGTTCGCGGTCAAATTGACATCAACCAAGGTGGGGCATGACTATTTCATTCGATTTGTCGTGAAATGGCGCGACGCAGCTCTTCAGACCAATCATGAGACGAATTCGGAGATAATGGTCGCTAGGTTTCCATTACAGCCATCGCCTCATGACAAACTGACGCTCGACGAACGCGGCAAGCAAGCTGAAGAACAGTGGGAGAGAATTCAGAAGCACCTTGAGAAACTCCGGGGCCGACCGAAGAGTCGCTAGCCGCATACGCGAATGCGAAGAAGGCATCTTCACGCGGGCATGATCCGGCGGTGAGCAGAAGGAGTCCATCAATGGGAAAGCGCGACGAGTTTCTTGAATCCGTGAAACACGTAATTGCGGGGCGAGCCGGCTATCAATGCTCTCATCCTGACTGTGATCGATTTACCATCGGACCGACCATCGACCCCACAAAGATGTTTAACATAGGCGCCGCCTGCCATATCGCAGCGGCAGCCGAAGGTGGCCCACGGTATGACGATCAAATGACACCGGAGCAGCGGAAGCATCCGGACAATGGCATCTGGATGTGCCGGACGCATGCCGATCAGATCGATGATGACCCCGACCGATACCCGGTGGATTTGTTGCGAACATGGAAGAGAGACGCTGAAGCCAGGACACTAGCCAAACTGGGCAAAGCCCCTGCTGTGGATGGCGCCCCTTCACAAGTCGCAGAATTGTCTCCTGCTGAACGGTTTGGAATCAATGCCAAGGTGGAGCTAAAGGATGGGACGATCATCCCATATGCTAGGCCCTTCGATGTGAAAAACGAGATGAGTGAACTCCTTCTCCTTGGCCTCCCCACGTATGCGCTTCGATTCTTGATCGCAAAAAGCCCAAATGTGCCAAGTATTATGCTGTACGAGCTTCGGGCGGTGGTTTACGAATATTCCGGCCTTCCCGAAGGATACCGGCACTTAATGTATGCCTACCCGCTAACAGTGTTCCCGTACATCATCGACTTGGCGGAACCGGTAGAATCCAGGCCACGCCCATGCGTTTCCACGGTCTTTATCCCTCCGGGAGAAAAGACTCCCGTTCCGTTTGCTCCTCTCGTGATTGACGATGAGGTTCCCGCAGTGGTTGACGTCCGCTTTAATGTGTCGAAATCGGGAGTGTGGAACTTCGCCCTGGATGCAGTAATCATGGCAGGGATCAGCCGTTACACTTTCCGCGTCTTTGATCCTGGCACCGTCCTGTTTGAGTAATACGAATCCTGGTTCCGGTGGTCGATGCTACGACGGGTCAGGATTTGACGGAGGTAGACGGGCGTGGCGAAGATCGATCCGTTACCGAATGGCGCGTACCTCTCGCTCGTGGCATTCGTCGCCGAGGGCAGCGACTTCACGCTCAACAAGGCGGTGGCCCGCCTCCAGGCGGCGCTCCGCGGCCGCGTGGTGCGGGCCATCCCCACCCGCCGGGATCGTCGGGTGCTCGACTTCTGGGGCGGCAAGCAGATCGTCGCGTTCTTCGTCGAGGTGACAGCCGAGGCCGGCGGAGCCCGCCCGCCAGCCGCCGTCGAGGGGGCGGACGAGCTACTGCCGGGCGGGTGCCGTGCTATCGCGCTGCAGGCGTGCGAGGTTCTGTCCGGGTTCCACGGCGTGCGGGTGTCCGACGTGGGGCAAGGCAAAGCCCTCTTGCGACAATGGGAGGAAGAACCCGACGAAGCGCCTGAATAGCAACTACTGGCCTTGGCGGCCCTTGACGGCGGCCTGGCGGAAGGGAAAAGAAGGGAAAAGGGGACAGGCACCTTTTTCCAGCAAGCAGGTGCTGGGGGCGCTGGCGCGCTCTCACCTCAACCATTCCACTGCCCCGAAACTTGCTTGTCAAACAGAATCGGGCCGCAGCGGGCGATTTGGGCGTGGCAAGCACGCAGAACGCGCTGGTGGTTCTGGACCAGCAGGTGCGGGAGATGGAAATGGGCCGGCTCGATGCGGTCCGGGCACGACGGCCAAAGCGCCTGCCGGTGGTGCTGGCGCCGGAGGAGTCGGCGCGTCCTGGAAGGCGTCGCAGGAGGGGAAGGAGTCTTCCGGCTCATGGCCCGGCTGCTGTGTGGCTGCGTGGCGAGCGCGCACCACGAACGCCCGTGGAGGCCAGGGGTGTCAGCATGCAATGCAATGCAACGAATTAACTGCCTATGTCCCAATCCGTTGCGGCAACTCGTTTCGTTGCACACTCCGTGAACGCCCCCCACGCCGGTCAAGTGAGAAGGTTCATTGAGCAAGTCCTTTCCAGGCGAGGTCCGATCCAGGAGGCCCGCCCTCCACCTCGCAGCAAGGCTTGTTCTGGGAGGGTGACACGGATTCCGTATACAATCACGGCAGGGAAGTCGCTCCAACACCGCGAGAACTGGAACTGGTGCGAGCCCGAGCGCCAGCGAGGGCGTAGCAGACTCCCTCGCTGGCGCTTGGGCTCTCACCAGCGCTGGCGCGTGCCATGACACACAACCCCACACCTCTTGTCGTCCGTGACGCTGCCCAACTCGTCTGCGTGGCGAGTGCGGGCGAGACCGTACGCCGCGGCACCGCCATGCGTTCGCCGCTCATCCTCGACCGCGGCGCCCTGATCGCCACCAACGGGCAGATCGATTGGATCGGTCGCACCACCGACCTTCCCCCGATTCCCGCCGACGCCCTGGTGATCGACGCGACCGGCAAGACCGTCCTGCCTGGCCTGATCGACAGTCACACGCACCTGCTCTTTGCCGGCACCCGCGAGGACGAGTTCGAGCGGCGCATTGAGGGCGTGACCTACCAGGAGATCGCCGCCCGCGGGGGCGGCATCAACGCGACCGTGCGTCGCGTTCGCACGGCCAGCAAAGACGACTTGAAAGGGCTGGCTCGTCGCCGTCTCGGCCGGCTCCTGTCCTTCGGCGTGACCACCGTCGAGGTCAAGAGCGGTTACGGCCTGACCGTGGCCGATGAGATCAAGTGCCTCGAAGCGATCGCCGAACTGAACGCCGAGGGCCCGCTCGAACTGGTACCGACCTTCCTCGGCGCCCATGCCATCCCGCCGGAGTTCGCGAGCGACCGTGACGGCTACCTGCGCTTGCTGACCGACGAGATGCTGCCGGAGGTGGCGCGTCGCCGCCTCGCCGAGTTCTGCGACGTCTTCTGCGAAACCGGGGTGTTCAGTGTCACCGAGTCCGAACACCTGTTACGCTGCGCTGTTAGGTTTGGTTTGCGCCTCAAGGTCCACGCCGACGAACTGACGCCTTTGGGTGGGGCCGAACTGGCAGCGCGTCTCGGGGCGGCGTCGGCGGATCACTTGCTGTGTATCACCGATGCCGGCATCGACGCGCTGGCGGCCTCGGACACCGTGGCGACCCTGCTGCCGGGCACCGCGTTCTTCCTCGGCGTACCCTACGCTCCGGCGCGGCGACTCATCGAGCGCGGCCTGGCGGTCGCCCTCGCGAGCGACTGCAACCCGGGCACCTGTCCGACCGAGAACCTGCCACTTGTCGGTGCGATGGCCTGCACACAAATGAAAATGCTCCCCGGCGAGGCGCTCACCGCCCTGACCCTCAACGCGGCGGCGGCCCTGCGCCGCGCCGACCGGATCGGCTCGCTCGCGCCCGGTAAGCAGGCGGACCTGATCGTCTGCGAGATCCCGGACTATCGACAACTCTTCTACCATTATGGGGTAAGCCATGTCAGCCGGGTCATCAAACGCGGTCGCGTGGTCTACACGGCTGGAGCCGGTGCCGCGGCCTGAAGACGTCTTTCGCCGCTCCGACGATCCGCGCCTGGGCGAGGTCATCGAGTTCTGGCGTGGCGACGCCGCTGCCCTCGTCGCCGGCCGTCCGGTCCTGGTCGGCTTCCCACAAGATGAAGGGGTGCGCCGCAATCACGGACGCGTCGGCGCCGCCGCGGGACCGCGCGATATCCGCCATGCGCTCTGGCGCCTCACACCGTACGACGGCGCTCACGATGTCGATCTGGCTGCGCTGGCCCCGCTCGACGCGGGCAATGTGCGCATTCAGGGAAGTTTGGAGGAGACGCAAACGGCGCTGGGGGAGGTAGTTGGGGGCATTCTGGAGGCTGGGGCGATCCCGGTCGTTCTCGGCGGCGGCCATGAGACGGCGTATGGTCATTTCCTCGGCTACCTCGTCGCCGCCAGACCGGTCGGCATTATCAACATCGACGCCCACCTCGACGTTCGCCCCTTTCCCGAGGGCCACGGGCACAGCGGGTCGCCGTTCCGCCAGGCGCTGGAACATCCCGGACAACCGTTGCCGGGTGAGCGTTACGTGTGCCTGGGTGCGGAGCCATCTGCCGTCAGTCGCGCTCATGTGACGTATCTGCGCGAGCGCGGCGGCGTGGTGCGCTGGGCGGCGGAGGTCCGGAGCGACCTGT
Source organism: Gemmataceae bacterium (assembly GCA_035637055.1). Taxonomy (GTDB): domain Bacteria; phylum Planctomycetota; class Planctomycetia; order Gemmatales; family Gemmataceae; genus DASPXY01. The sequence goes on from DASPXY010000152.1 coordinate 8,537, forward strand.
CGCGGCACTTTCGTGCCGAGTGCGAGCGGCTGGCGGGCGCGGGGTGTCAGGTGTATGTCACCATCGACGCCGACGTCGTCGCCGCCGCGGAGGTGCCGGGCGTCAGTGCCCCCAACGCGCTCGGCCTGTCGGGCGTCGCGGTCGCCGAGTGTGCTTACCTGGCCGGCCTATCCCCCGCGGTTTCCAGTCTCGACGTGGTCGAGGTCAATCCCCGCCATGATCAGGACGGCCGCAGTGTTCGCTGGGCGGCCCTCGTCGTGTGGCAGTTCCTCGCTGGGCTCGCCGCGCGCCGCGCCGGTGACAGGGGGGGGTCCAAAACCTGAGTGTCTGTTCACGAATCAAGTCCCACAGGGCGCGCGGCAAGACTGCACATAGACGCGGGAACTTGCCGATTTCCTGCCGAGGACCGCATTGCGCCCGCGGGGCCGAACTCTGCCTTGACACGGCATTTGCGTGAGGTCGCGACGGACCTTTCTTTCCCGGGCTTCCTTTGGTATCGAAGTTGCGGTGAACTATTCGACGTTAGGGGGAGAAAAACGGCGGCAAGTTTTCCTTGTCTTCGGGTTTCGTGGCGTAGAATTCGACAGCACACCAATTCGGCCTCGCTCGCAGGAGGGTAGCGACATGTTGGTTTTGAGCCGCAAACTCGGTGAGAAGATCTACATCAGCGAAAACATTTGCATCACTGTTGTGGATATTGACCGGGGCAAGATCCGTTTGGGGATCGAAGCCCCTCGCGAAGTCCCAATTTTCCGCCAGGAACTGTTGCAGGGCAAGCCAGGGCAACCGCCCGCCACGACCCCCGCACTGACCAATAAATGACGGAAGACCGTTTCACCGGGCGTTGGACCTTCCGACGCCCGGCGAATCGTTTCCCTATCCCCTCGGCCCTCTCCGCCTTCCCCCCTCTCACATGGGGTTCTCCGCCGTTCGCACACTGCTTGCATTCCCGGCAATGTCCCTTTAGAATGCGCTCAGGGTGGGCCGGCACAAACGCTTCCTTCCGCCGAACCATCCCAACGCCCTTGCCCGTGACGGTGGACCCTCGCGACGGGGACCGACTTCATGACGCACCTGCGCTGGCTGGCGCTGTTCCTGACGGGGGCGGTTTTGCTCCAGGACGCCTCAACCGGTCACGCACAGCGACGCGGCGCCAGCAGGTCCGCGCAGCAAGAATTCGTCGAATTCCCTTTCGACAACGACCTCGGCCAGATTCTGAGCCTGCTCAACAAACTCCCACCTGAGTTCGCCAAACGGTTCAAACTGACCGAGCAAGCCCCCGGCCAGTTGAGCCTTGACAACCTGCAACTTCGCGAGCTGTTCCGAGAGGCCATCGAGAACCCGGAAAAAACCAACTGGAACGCCGACGAGGTAGAAACCGCGCGCCGATTGCAGGAGGCTGCGAAAGCGGCCGACAATCTCAAGCAAGGTGGAGGCGACCACAAAGCTGACCCGCCTGGAGAACTTCCCAAACTCCCTCCGGCTCCCGTGATTGAGGGCAAGCAAGACCCGCAGTTTCTTCCGATCGAGGACGACCCGGGTTTGCAGGACCGACTGTTGCGCTGGGCTGAGGAGCTCTTGGAGGGAGTCGAGCATTCCCGGTTGGGGAAATTACTCCAGAATCTCGAAAACTCCGTTTTCGATCGGCTCGGTTCCAAATTGTCCTTTCCCGCCGGCCTGGAGAAACTCGGAGCCCGTCTGAAGTTGCCGCAGGGCTGGGATTTCTCCTTTCCCGAGGTAAATTGGCTCAAGGCGCCAAACCTCTCGCTGCCGTCGCCGCCGCGACTGAACCTCAACTTCAGTCTCCCTGACCTCAGCCTTGGCAGTCCGAACCTCGGTGGCGGACTACCCTCGCTGGGTGGCTCTGGCGGAGCCCAGACGATCGGTACTGCAGCCCTGTGGGGCGGACTGGTCGTGCTGCTCGCGCTGATTGTGTGGCGCCTGGGCGGCGGCTCCACCTGGTTGACGCGGCGTGCTGGCACCTCCGGCTGGGCACTCGGTCCCTGGCCGGTCAACCCGGCGAGTGTGACCACACGAGCGGAGTTGGTGCAGGCGTTTGAATACCTGGCCCTGTTGCTGCTCGGCCTGGAGGCACGTGCCTGGAATCACCGCGACATTGCCGAGCGCCTGTCCCCCAAAGAGGCGGATGCGCCGCAACGCGCTGCGGCGGAGGAACTGGCCGGCCTGTATGAGCAGGCCCGCTACGCCCCCGACGATGAACCACTGGCACCGCCGCACCTCAGCG
>DASPXY010000153.1:0-4611 GCA_035637055.1 Gemmataceae bacterium
AGTGGCAGCAGCTCGAGGACTACGTGCTGAACAATGCCGGAGCACACGACCTGCGGGTGTGTGTCATCACCGGCCCCGTGTTGCGAGCGAGCGACCGGCCCTACCGTGGCATCCTGCTCCCGGAGGAGTTCTGGAAGGTGGTGGTGCTTGTCAAGGAGACGGGGGAACTGTCGGCCACTGGGTACGTCCTGAGCCAGAAGGACATGATCTCGGGGCTTGAGGCGGCGTTTGCATTCGGCGCATTCAAGACCTACCAGGTGCCGATTCAACGGATCGCCGAGATGACCGGACTCGACTTCGGGCGCCTGCCGGAGTTCGACCCGCTCCAGCGGGTGCGGCCGGAGGCGGTCGGGCTCGAGGCGGCCGCGACCGGAGTGGTGCAGGTCACCGGGCCGGCGTCACTGGTGCTGTAACGAGGTTCGAGACGAAACGGTAAGGGAGCGTCAGCCTTCACTGGAGGAAAGCAACATGGAAATCAGCGGACCTTTCAGAAAAGAGATCCGCGTCGCTCTGGTCGATGCCTTCCCCAAGTTAGACCAGCTGCGGATTGTGGTCGAAGAAACACTCGATGAGCCGCTCCAGAATATCACGCTGGCCGGTGATATGCTGACTGTGGCCTTCGACCTGATCGGCTGGGCCAAGGCAAGAGGTCGGCTGGCCGAACTCATCATCGGTGCTTCGTCCGAGAACCCGGGGAATGCCCAATTACGCTCGGTTGCCGACCGCTTCCGCTTCGCCGAAGCTGTTCCGGGGGAGGTCGAGCGGATTGTCCTCCAGTCGGTTCCGTTCGAGAACGCTGGCCAGTGGCTCGACCGCATGGCGCGACTTCGGCGGGCCGTCTGCCGTGTTGAACCGCAGCCGGAGACGGAGTCCCTTGCAGGCTTCGGCTCCGGCTTCTTGGTCGCCGCCGATGTCATCATCACCAACTTTCACGTTGCGGGAAACTTGTCCGCCGATCAGGCGGGCCGCGCGGTCGTCCGATTCGACCACGAGGTCGCGCTCGATGGGACGAAGCAAGCGGGCAAAGAGTGTCGGCTGGCGAAAGACTGGCTGCTGGCCTCCAGCCCCGAGTTGGACTATGTCTTGGTACGGCTGGCCGAGAAGGCCAGCGACCACTCTGTCCCCGGCGGAACGCGCGGTTTCATTAAGCCCGAGGCGCACCAGTTCGTGAAGGACGAGCCGCTCATCGTCCTGCAGCACCCGGCGGCGAAACCCTTGAAATTGGCGTTCGGGGCGGTGATCAAGCCGGCCGATGGTGACCGGGTGACCTATACGGTCAACACGGAGGGCGGCTCGTCCGGTTCGCCCTGCCTGACCAGTGCCCTACAGGCGGTTGCGCTGCACCATTGGGGCGGGCCTGACCATAACCGCGGAGTACGACTCGGGCCAATCCTGAAGCACCTGAATGACACGGGGCGGGGAGCACTCCTGGGGTGAGGGAAAAGGTGGTCCGGGACGTGCTGCGAGGTAAGACCCTGGACATGATCCAGTGTGTTGAAAGGAGAAAAACTGATGCCACCTCTGACGGGCCCACAAATGCAGCAACTTCATGCCGCAATCGTGTCGGCCTTTACCTACGTAGATTTGGCGATGCTGCTCAAGTTCGACCTTGCCGAGAACCTGGACCATCTTGTCCCGAATGGACCGGTCAACCAGGTGGTTTTTGACCTGATTCAGTGGGGGGAGCAGACGGGGCGGACGGAGGAGTTGATCCGCGCCGCCGTGCGGCAGCGGCCGCACAACCCGCAGGTCAAGGCGGTGGCGGATCTGCTGCTGCCCGCCACACCCCCGCCGCCGACCGGTGGTGCCGCCTTCGACGGTCCACGCCGCGCCCGCCTGCGCGCCATGCTGCTTGAGCAGTTTCCCAAACGGAGTGAGTTAGCCATGTTGCTCGACGACACGTTAAGCCAGAGTCTCGATCAAATTGAAGGGGGGTCGAATCTCACCGAAACCGTGTTTGAGTTAGCTCAATGGCTGGCGGTGGACCTCAACAAGCGATTGCGGCCATTGCTGGAGGAAGCCAAGAAGCGGCGGCCGAACTCCGCTGAACTCGCCGCTTTGCACCGGGAGCTATTCGGGGTGTGAGGCGCTGACCCCGGGAAGCTCCGACCTCGTCCGAAGGGAGTTGACTGCGGCCGGCGGTGAGAAGGGTGGCTCGGAGTGCAGGGAGCCGCGGGGCGGCGCTTCTCAAACAGTTCACTGGAGGGTCGATCATGACCGGGAAGCAGAAGCAAGAGTTACACGCGGCGCTGCTGGCCGCTTTCCCCGATACCCTGGCGTTGGCTAAAATGGTTGCATTCAGGTTGGATGAGAACCTTGAGGCCATCGCAGGGGGCAGCACGCTCGACAACGCCGTGTTCAAGCTGATTCTCTGGGCTGAGGCTCGGGGACGGGTTGAAGAATTGATCGAGAAGGCGTGTGAAGAACAACCCGACAACGCCAGCCTACGTGCCGTGGCCCGGCACCTCACACCGCCGTCAGCTGTTGGAGAACCGCTCGCCACCCGGTTTCACGACTTTCACCTTCGCGCCTGGCAGTTGGACGATGGACATGCGCAGGTGATGGTCCACAGTTCGCTGGCAGGGTCGCTCCGCAAGCCGTTGACGGTCGCGTCCGACCTGAGCCAACGAGATGCCCTGTGTCAACTCGCCGACAAGCAATGGCAGGGACGACGAGGGACGCGGCGCCAAATCACGGAGATGGGGCGGTTGCTCGCCCCCCGTCTGTTCCCCCCCGCAGTGAGTTCCCTGTTCGTGCGCAGCCTCGAACGACTCGCCCCGGACGAAGGGCTCCGCTTGCGGCTCTGCCTGGACGAAGCCCTCGTCGATCTCCCCTGGGAGTTCCTCTACGCCCCCGAGTTGACGGGCAAAGACGGGCTCGACGGCTTCCTGGTTCTGGATACCCGGGTCTCGCTGGTGCGCGAGGCCCCGGTCGCCTGCCCAAAACTGCCACCATTGAAGCAGAAGCAGCGGCTCGTCTTCGCCGGGGCGCTGAAGGCCGACGGGACTGACCCTTGGGAGGTCGCGGCCGAGTATCAGTCCCTTGAGCAGGCCCTTGCGCCTTTGGCCGAGTTCCTTGTCTTGGAGTACAGCGCCGCAGCCGGCGACGGGATCGAGCAGCTGCTCAGTCGCCCGGCGGCCATCTTTCATTACTCCGGCCATACGGAATCTCATAACGGCCGAGGCTACCTGGTGCGGGAGGTCCGTCACCTGGTACCGCCCGGCTTGCCGCATTTCCACGACGTCGATCCGCTCTTCAGTGACCGACTTGATGACCTGCTCCGGCGGGCGGGCACCCGGCTCGCGGTCTTTAGCGCCTGCTACAGTGGCCGCTGGGCTTTTGTCAGCCCGTTGTTGCAAGCGGGCCTGGCGGCCGTGGTCGGGATCCAGGGTGGTATTTCGTCCAAGGCAGCAGGTCTCTTCTCCGAGCGGCTGTACTCGGCGCTGGCGGTCGGGCTTTCGCTGGACGAGGCGACCATCTGGGCCCGGCAGTCGATCCTGGACACCGAGGTATCCCCAGGACAGGAGAGCTGCGAGTGGGGGGCCCTCATGGTGTACATGCCCGCGGCAGATGCGGTCCTTCTCCCGCGCCCCGAGGAACTGGAGGAAGTCCATCGCCAGCAGGCAGCCATCCGGCGCGAGCGGAGTCGTCCCGGGAACTCCCGCCGCTGACCTCGCAATGGGCAATGGGCCACCCAGCGTAGGGGGAAAGGTCGCCGTCCTTGGCAGCAACCGGACATAGCCGAGTGGGGCGAGTTACCTCACGAACAGGGGTACGTATGGGATCCAATTTCGAGAAGCGGTTGCACAAGGCGATCTGTGACTGCTATGACCTGCCGGAACTGGAGCAGATGGTCCGGTTCGGCTTGGAACAACGGCTGGACGAACTCACCAAGGAGGCGGGGTTGCGTGAGATTGTGTTCGCCCTCATCGAATGGGCCGCACGCGACGGCCGCGTGGGTGAACTCTGCAGTGCAGCCACCCAATTCAAGATCGAGAGGCATGCCCAAGTGCCAGAACTCCTCGCTCTCAGAGCGGAATGTGAACCTGGGATGCCGCCCGACGGTCTGTGGAAGGCGGTCGGCGAGTTCCATACCCGCTTCCAGACGCGGAAGGATCTGTTCCGCTTTCTCAATGCATGCAAGGAGTTGCACGACGTCCTCCACGAAGTCCAGGGTTACCATGCGCAGTTGATGGCCGCGGTGGCCGCCCTGACCGCCCAGCCGGGCGGCGGACTCGCAGGCGACGCGAAACTCGCGCTTGAGGGGTGGGTCGCGACCGCTTCGGAAAGCGTCAGGGACAGCGAGTTCCCGGAAGCCCCACCCGCCTGGATTGCCCGGTTCGCGGCTGCGTATGGTGACATTACCGGACCGGACCCGGGGAAGGCAGCCCGCGCGGTCGAGCGGTTGACAAACCTCCCCGCAAAGGAACTGGCGCGGTTGAACGATCGGCTCATCGACTATGCCCGGCGACTCCAGCCCGAGCAACTGATCAGCCTGCTGGACGCCGTGCGGGCTGCCCTCGAGGCGCGTAAGACGAACGCGGGCGTCGAACAACTCCGTGGCGCAATCGACAGGTTCCGAGCCCTCTGTTCCCAGCTCATCGAACTGAT
>DASPXY010000154.1:0-3633 GCA_035637055.1 Gemmataceae bacterium
CACCTGCGCGATCGGTTTGCCGCTCTCCCGCACGATCCGAACCGCCCCGACCCGGAACTCCTGCTCGAACTTCCGCCTCGTCTCGGCCATCCCACGGCCTCCCTCATAGGGGACCCATCCACATTACGAGGGGAAACGCACCTCGACCTCGCCGACCCGCAAAGCTGGCAAGGCTACGCCTACGCCAACAACAGCCCGGTCACCGCCAGCGACCCCAGCGGGTTACGCGTTGATGATGCCGGTCCGGCCTGCGGTACACCGGGCGGCGCGGCCTGCAACTCGCTGCCCACGCCACCCAGCCAATGCTTCTCCATCTACCAACCAGGATGCGGCAAATACGATAACGACGGCAGCAGCAGTCCGTCGACGGGAGGCGGAGCGAGCACAGCTGGTCCGCCCGATCGTCCTAGAGGCGGCCCCATCGATGTTGGAGATGACACGGTTCTGGTCGGAGAGCATGGATTCTGGTTGAATTACGTGTACGTGCCGGTGCCGCCTGTAGAAGATTTCCACTTCTCCTGGAAGCAACGACTGTCCTGTGCCATCTTGGGCCACGACGAATATGGATGCGCCTACGCGACGGGACAAATCAGCGCTGAACAGTACTTGATGTGGCTTGCCGGGTGCGAGAACACCGAGGAAGCCCGGATCATGAATGACATTGCGCTAATCATCATGCAGAAGCTTGCCCTGGCCGCCCCAATTCGGGCAAGGGGAGTAGGCTTAGGTCGCAGCGTCGTCGGAGATCTTGCCGACACGAGCACTGGTTGGGTGCTTCCGAAGGGAGGAGGCGGCGCATTTATCAATGGACGATGGTTCACGGAACATGCATTGGAGCGAATGGCTCCTCGCACGCCGCAGGTGATGGCGGAGCTGGAAGCCAGAGCCATGGCGCGCGCTAAGGCGAAGGGTTTGACGCCCGGGACCAAGAAATTTGGAGACTGGTGGAAAGAGCATGGTCCCGACCCGCGTGGCGTACCCCCGAGCGTTGTCGAGGCGGAGATCGCCAACCCGGGCAGTTCCGGTGTCCGCGTGGTCCTTAACTCAGATGGCGATGTAGTTACGGTGATACCGCAGGGGTGAGTGGTTTGGTAACCGGGGAGCTTTCCGGGTCGACGGTTGTCGTCGGCCATCCAAGTGGAGACAGAGTCGTTATTCGGGTGATTGGTCGAATGCACGGGGACGTAGACGACTACTGGGATGGTAACTGGTTGATCAGTCCGATTGAGCTTCATGTGGGACGCTTTCAGGGTACCGTGCCGGCTGGGCTTCGTGCTGAAGAACTCCGAGCATTTCGCATCAGCCTGGAGGGGATGTACGCTAATCTGGATGGGATAGCCAAGTTTGATTCCATGGAGGGCTGGTTGGCCCTGACCGTGGCGATCGACGGTTCAGGTCGCCTGCGCATATCGGGGAAGGTCATCGATCGACTTGGCAGTGGTAACGAGCTGTCATTTCGTATCTCTGAAATGGACCAGTCCTACTTGCCTCCGATCATTAATGCACTTTCCGACATTGATACCAAATTCCCGGTCGTAGGGTCGCCGTGAGCCGTTCATTCTACGACCACCTCCATGCGCTGAGCCAAAGTGGAGGCTGATCCGTTGGAAGTGAAGCTGGAGCGCTATTCAAAAGGCTTATCCCCAGATTCGGTAGATCTCCAGGTTGGTGACGGTGCGTAGTACGTCAGGGAACTCGGACAGCCGGCCGCGGTAGCCGAGGTCGAGGATCCATCCAGTTGACCAGGTGGAAGATGGCCCGTTCGACCGCGGCGCGGATGCTGTTCAGCGCGGTGTTGCAGGCTTTGCGAACGTCGGACAGGTCGCGGCCTTGGGGTTTGCGGTACGGGGTGGCAGGCCCGCAGCCCTGGTAGCCCTTGTCGGCCAGCATGCCGGGTCCGTCCTGGGCCAGATGCCCGGCCCACCGCTGGGCCAGGCCGGAGGCGTCGAAGGCGACGCTGTCGTGGCGGGACCCGCCGATCGGGCTGCCGGTGTCCACCAGCCGGCCAGCCAGGTCGGCCACGACCTGCACATTCATGCCGGCGATGCGGTGCTTGCCGGAGAACAGGTCGTCGCGGGCGGCGCGTTCGCCGGTCGGGGCGATGAACCCGTCAACCAGCACCGCGCTGCGCCGGGCATGCGTGGCCACCTGCGCGGCGCACGCCGCGGTGACCTGCTCCAGCAGCGGCCGGATCCGCCGGAAGACCCGGGACACGGTGGCCTGCGAGCAGCCGAACAGCTCCCCGGCCACGTCCTGGGCGTTGTCGTGGCGCAGCAGGAACAGCGTCAGCACGACCGCCCGGTACAGCCCCACCACCCGCCGCCGTCCCTTGGCCCGCTGCCACACCCCGATTCGGGAAGAGGCACAGACCCAACGTCAGATACACCGCTACATGCGCCGGCAACTTGCCCTCCGACCGCTTCTCCCGTACCCCACACACCGCGACCGCGTCATCGACCACGTCCCGCGCCACCGCGCTGACCAGCACCCCAAGAGTCACCTGATCCGCACGCACCACCGGCCGATCGGCAAGGTCTGACACCACGACCCGCGATCGAAACAGCCCCAACGACGCCCGTCACTCCGCCACGCCGCGCACCCAGAAACCCCTACCCAACCTCATGATCAACTTAGGCCACGTGGCATTGGGGCCAGACCTTCAGTGGGTTCCTGCCAGCGCGCAGCGACGCGGCCCAGATGAAGATGAACGCGACGGTGCGATCGTGGAAGCTGCACTACAAGACGACCCTGACGCTCGACGACCTCGCACGCTGGATCAACGCGATCGTGCGAGGTTGGATGCAGTACCACGGAGCGTTCTACCGCTCCAAACTGCACCCGCTCCTGGAGCGCATCAACTCCTACCTGATGCGGTTCCTCCGTCGCAAGCTCAAGCGGTTGCGGAGCAAGAAGAAGGCTCTCCAGTACTGGAAGAGGACCGTCGCGAGGCGGCGGGGTCTGTTCGCGCACTGGGCATGGGTCACCTCGCTCACGACCGCCTGGTGATCAGGATGACAGGAGCCCGGTAAACCGAGAGGTTTACGCCGGGATCTGTGGGAGCCGGAGGGTGAGACCCCCTCCGGCCACCCGACAGGGTGTCATCGTGTCCAACGCGCCGTCCTTAAACATCTTCGTCCGTGGATCAGGGCTAAGAGGCGCCGGAAACGCTCGCCTGACCTGTTCGCGCATTGGGCGCTGCGGTACACGACCTGACAACTGAACGGCACGAGCCGGATAAGTCGAGAGGCCTACGTCCGGCTCTGTGGGTGACGGCGGGTGAGATACCCGCCGTCTACCCGGTAGTGGTGTCGTTTTAGCACGCCATCTGCCATCGCACGCCGGAGATAGCCTACGGTGCCGGAACTGCCGCTCATGCGCACAGCCACCCGCCAGCCGAGCAGGAGCAGCAGGGCGAACACCGTACCGCCCACCCAGAGGCTGCGGCGCAGGCGGCGCCCCAACAGGTCGGTGTCCGCCATTGGCTCGATAGCCGCCGGTACCGTCTCCGGTCCGGCATCCTCCGCCGCCAGAGCCGACGCCGGCGCCGAGCCGACCCCTTCCGACTCCTCCTCGTCCAGCGGGTTCGCGGCAACCGGCGGGACCTGCGAGGTCAGCGCCGCCACTGGGTCCACC
>DASPXY010000155.1:0-9298 GCA_035637055.1 Gemmataceae bacterium
TTTCGACGATCCGGTCGCGTAAGTCGGCAATGATACGGTCAAGGTCTGCGTCGAAGGAAACCGGATAGCCGGATGCCGCAAGGTCTCGACAGAGGTTGCGCATCAGTTCGACGTGGCGCAAACTCAGGCGGAGGGCGATCCCCACGTCTCTCCGATAGGAGGGATCGTCCGCACCGCCTGCGGCCATGTCTCGACTCGCCTTCTGCCACAACTTGCAGGCTGCTTCGCCATCCCGGGCCGCCGCCTCGGTGAAGTCGGCGACGAGCGCCCGGACAGCTTGGTTGGAGATCCGCTCGCGGTGCTGCGGGTCCGAGACTTCCCCAAGCAACTCGGTCAGTTCCTCGATGTAGCGCTGCCTCACGCGGAGCAGACGTGCCGGCAAGGGTTCGGTGAGGGACATAGTTCGTTCCCCTGGAGTGGCTTTCTGAGCATCACAGGCATCTTCGCACAAGCCCCTTCTCGCTGACAAGGGCAACGGACTCAGGGGGAATTCACTCCAGGCAGACGCAAACCCGGAAACCGCATCCGCAGCAAATTGCAGGGTTACAGATCGCAAGCGCGCGACGAAGGACAATGACAACCCCTGCCCAAGCTGCTCTCCTCCGCTGCCGAGGACAAGCATGGGATCGGTGTTTTGAGGTCCATTTACTGGAGATCCTTTCGTGTCGCAACAACCTCGCCTTGCTCGCGGGCCTGCACTACTCGTTTCCCTCGTCCTGTCGCTGGCAGCCGGGATCGTCTTGCTTGCTCCGGTCGCAGGCGCCAACCCGCAGCCCCAGTCGGAGCAGCGAGCCGCCGAACCGAGGGTCACCGCAGTCCCCGAGGCAGTGATCAAGAAGTTCAAACTCGACACCACCTTTTACAAGAAACACGTCGATTACAAGGGCTTCTCGATCCTGAGTTCGGCCACGGTTTCCGACGCAGCTTTGCTCGAAGCTCGCTATCTCATCGACCAACTCCTGTGCGAGCGCGAAGACATCCTCAAGGCCATGATCAAGGCCGGCTGCCGCTTCATGGTGATGGCGCCCACCGAGATGACTACCGACGTGCCGGAGCAGCGACACATGGACAAGACCTACTGGGACAAGCGCGCCCGCGGCCTGGGCGGCAAGCTCTCTTCCTGCGGCGAGGAAAACCTGCTGACCCTCAAGGGCGATCGTTACCGCAACGAGAACATCCTCATCCACGAGTTCAACCACGCCGTCCACCAGCACGGCCTCCGCGGGGTCGAGCCCCGGTTCGATGCCCGGCTGCGCGAGACCTACAGGAAAGCGATGGACAAGGGATTGTGGAAAGGCACCTACACGGCGACCAATCCTAGCGAATACTGGGCCGAGGGTGTGCAGGCCTATTTCGACTGCATGCGGCCACAATTCGGCGCCAACACCCGCGAGAAACTGCAAAAGTACGACCCCGACCTGTTCGCCCTCGTGGACGAGGTCTACAAGCAATCGAAGTTCCGCTATGTCCGCTACGACCGGCGCAGCTCGCCAGCCGACAAAAAGGATCAACCCGATCTCAAAAAAGACACAAAGTAACCGCGGCAAGCGAGCACACGCTGTAAAACAGGGCTTGCCTTGGCAGTGATCTGGTGTACACTTATCATGGCCCAGCTGGGAGCCATGATCGATGACCTTGACCAATCTCAAAGCTCGTATCGCCCGTCTCGACGAGTTGGCCCGTGGACTGTCTCGCGAAGTAGTGCTCTGGAAGTCGGGCAACGATCCGCTGCTGTACGTGGAACGCAAAACGTACCTGAACGCGATCCAGGATGCGCTGGCCGGTGTGGAGGCGGCCCGCGTCATCCTGGCGAAAGCGCGCCAGCGCTTAGAAGGAGAGGATAACTCCCAGCGTGGCCGCAAACCGTCCGGTCCGTCGCGGCATCAGCGGACAAGACCGTCGTAGGCCACCTCACGCCGCACCGCCGCGCCCGACGGCGCCTCGGCGGCGCGCACGTCGCCCTCATAGTAAAAGACGACCGTGCGGGCGACGCGCTCGCCTCCGTCCGCGTCAGCGTGATACTCGATGCGGACGTCGCGGCGCTCGTGGCCGACGGGGCCGGCGTAGTAGGTGTCGCTCAGTTTGCGGGCGGCGTGCAGGCGCAGCGGATCGACGCGCCCCAGGTAGACCGCCTCGCGCCGCAACGGATCGCCGCTCTGTGAACGGGCAGCGCGAGCATCGCCGCCGTAGAAGTACACGATCGTCGCGCGCACGCTGCCGTCGCTGTTGTAGCGAAACGCCGCATCGCGCCGCTCCTCGCCCGACACTCCCGCCAGCAGCGTCTCGCGCTCCAGGTGTGGAACGACCGCAACCTTCACCTCCGGCGCAGCGAGGGCCAGCGGAACGAGTTGCGTTTCGGGTTGGACCGCCGCCTCACCGTTGCTGTGAGCCTGTGCTGCCGGCTGGCGAACCCCGGCCGTCAGGACGCGGGGACCACCGTTCGTCGTGCGGGGGCCCTCATGTCCGGCGGCAGGTTTCCCGACGGACTCGGGCAGCAGGGCTTGCAGTTTTTCCGCCCCGAGACGATGGCAATAGTCGCCAAAAGACTCCGCGGCGCGGCGCTCCTGCTTGAAGTGCTCCAGCAGCGGCACGAGCAGCGGCACAATCTGTCCCAGCGGCACGAGGTCGCGCAGGGTGAAATTGAGGCGCGTGCCCAGGATGTTGCCGCCAACAAAAACGGTGTACTTGTCGCCGCTGCGGCCCACCAGGCCGATGTCGCTCTGGTACGGGCGGACGCAGCCGTTGGGGCAGCCCGTCATGCGCACGCCGATTTTCTCGTCTTGCAGACCGAGCCGCTTCAACTCCGCCTCCAGTTGATCGATGACGCCGGGCAGGGAGCGCTCCGACTCCGAGATGGCCAGACCGCACGTCGGGATGGCGGGGCACGCCATGCTGTAGCGCTGCACCGAGGAGAGTTGATCGGGACGCAGGACGCCGTGTTCGGCAAGCACCTGCTCGATCTCCGCTTTCGCCATTTCTTCGAGGCCGCACAGCAAAATGTCCTGCAGGGGAGTCAAGCGGATTTCCGGACGAAAGCGATGGACGAGCAACCGTAGGGCCGAACGCAGGCGGAACGTCCCCTCATCCTTGACGCGGCCGTTCTCCACGCTGAGACCGTAATACCAGCGGCCATCGCCTTGCGGTTGCCAGCCGAGATGAGCGTCGAAACCGCTGACCTCGACCGGCCGCGGTGGAAAGAGCGGGGCGCCGACATACTCCGACAGAACCGCGCGAAACTTCTCGACGCCCCAGTCATGCACCAGGTACTTGATGCGAGCGCGTTTGCGGTCGGCGCGGTTGCCGTGATCGCGAAACAGCTTGACCACCGCCTCGGCGGCGCCGACGACGGCGCGAGCGGGGACATAGCAGATCGGCTTTGCCAGGAATGGGAAGGTGTTGGCGTTGCCGTGCGTCATGCCCATGCCGCCGCCGACCAGGACGTTGTAGCCCTCAATGCGGCCATCGGTGACGATCGCCAGCAAACCGAGATCCTGGGCGTAGACATCGATGCAATTATCCTCGGGCAGGGCCAGGCCGGTCTTGAACTTGCGCGGCAGGTACGTTTTGCCGTAGAGCGGCTCCTCAGTGGTGGATGGTGGATGGTGGATGGTGGATGGTGAATCGGTGGGTGGTGGATGGTGGATGGTGGATGGTGAAGAGGAAGCGCTTTCTGGCTTTTCACCATCCACCATCCACCGTCCACCATCCACCGCGCGGCCATTGAGCCAGATCTCGTGGTAGGCGCCCGTGCGCGGCGCCAGGTGCGCGGCCAACTGGGCGGCGGTTTCCTGCAACTCCGCATGAACGCCGTGGTCGTGGTGCGGCGCGGGGCAGGCCATGACGTTGCGCTCCACGTCGCCACACGCACCGAGCGTCGTCAGCAGACAGGCGTTGATGCCCGCAATCGTGTCCTTGAGGTTCTCCTTGAGCACGCCGTGGAACTGGATGCCCTGCCGCGAAGTGAAACGCAGCGTCCCGTTCGCGTACTTGTCGGCCAACTCGTCCACGGCGAGGTACTGCGCCGCAGTCAACCGCCCGCCAGGGATCTTGCAGCGCACCATGAACATATAGTGCTTGCCGACGCCGTCTTTCTTGCGTGCCTTGCGGGCGTCGCGGTCTTCCTGCTGGTAGGTGCCGTGAAACTTGAGCAGGTTCTTGTCCGCCTCACCGAAATGGTGCGTCTCGGCGAGAAGGTCCGCGCTGATGGTGCCGCGCAGTTGACGGCTGTTCTCCTTCATCTCCTCGACGGCAGAGCGCTTCGGAGAAGGCTTCGCGGCTGGGGTTTCTGCGGGCGTTGTGGGGGTAGTGGTATCCATCAGTGTGAGAGGAGCCCGTAATCTTTACTAAATTGATAACCCAATGTAAGTCTATGCACATGACGTCGAAAAAACCACCGAGTTTCGCCGCTTTTTTGCCCCGGTTCCTCGGCTTGCGCATTCCCAAACTGCCCAACTCACGCCGCGCTCTGCCGCAGTTCCTCGGCGAGGCCACGACAGGTCCGGTAGTCGGTTTCCCGGCAGGAACGCTCGCCGTACCACTTCAACTCGAATAGGCCCGTCAACCGGCAGAAAAGGCCGTGCAGCCCTGAAACCCGACGCAATTGGTCCGCATACTCGCCATTGGTGCGTGTACGTTCGTAGCGGATCAGGCCGCCCTGATGCAGCAGCGCCAGCACGCTCAGGTACAGCGAACGCACGGCGCCCAGGAAATCGCCCGCCCGTGCCAGTTCGTCCGCGCGCCGCCACAGACTCGCGGGATCCTGCTGCGCCGGCTCGTCGCCAGCCTCCTCCTGGGGCGCCGGTCCCGAAACCGGCTGCGGCCGCGGAGCTGCCCGCGCATTACGACGCCACTGCGCAACAACCAGAACGAGCCCGACCACGAGCGCCGCGACCAACAGACCGACGAACAGCCATAACAGCACGGTCGATGCCCCGCCCACCGCGGCCGGGCCGATGATTCCGCCCCCAACCTGGCGCCCGGGCCGACCCAGGTCGTCCAGGTCGCGCTTGACCCGCTTCTCGTCCTTCTTCTCCTCGGGACGTTCGTCTTTCACAGCCGGCTTGCTGCTCCTGTCCGTCCGTGTCCGCGGCGCTACCAGCCGCTTGATCTGCTCTGGCGTCAGCCCACTCTCCTCCGGCGGCCGACGCAGGCTCTCCTCGATCAGCGCCAGGCGTCCCTCGATGCGATCCAGCTGTTGCACCGCGGAGGCCTGGCTGCGCTCGGCGAATCCCTCGACCGCCTGACGATACCAGCGATAACCGCCCTTGCTTTCAGCTTCGAGGCGTTCTCCCACGCGCCGCAAGGAACCGACCCAGCGCTGGCCGCCGGGGTAAGGCTCGGTCTGCTTGACCTCGCGCCGGACCGTGTCGATCTCCTTGCGGGCGGCGCGGATGGCGCCGACTCGGTCATCAGCGCGCGCCTCGGTCGCGACGGACAGGGCCAGCGCGGTCAGTAGAACGGCAACGAGCGTGGGCGTGAACTTCTTGCCTTCGGGGACGGGTGGCGGCTTGACCTCGGTCACAGGAAAAAGCTCCTCCACGCGATACCAGAGATCGAGGCCCTCGTAGCGCGTGCGGGCGTCGATGAAGAACAGGTAATTGACGGCCTGGGCATACGGGGCCAGCAACCACCACGCCAGCCCCAAAAGGGAGATAAAATAGGGTGTATTATCCAGGGAACAGAGCAGACGCGCGAGGGCCACATCGGCGCCGGCCAGGTCTTCCGCCACCCAGAGCGCCAGGCGCGCGAACAGGTGCAGGTTGAGCACGGCGAGGCCGAGCAGCGCGACGCGACCGCCGACGATGGCCAGCGCCCGCGGAAAGTGGCGGATGGAGGCACGCGCGGAGTGACGCCACGCACGCCACAGGTTTTGCTGCCCCGCCGCCATCGCCGCGTGTTGTCCCAGGCCCAGGATCCAGACGGGGACGAAGAACAGGAAGAAAAACACGGCGAGGAACCAGGCCAGTGCGGGCGGCCAGCCCGGGATCACGAGCCAGACGACGACGCAGAACGGCAGTAGCAGACCGATGGCCTGGGCGGTGACGTGGTTCAAGCCGCGCCGCCAGGCGGCCGCGAGGCATTTCCGCAGGCGCGGCGGGTGGTCCTCGGCCCACAGGTGAAAGGCTTCCTGGCAGGCGCCGGCGGCGAGGCCCGTCAGCGGCAGCAATACGGCGGCGAGAGCGGGCCAGAGCCAGCGCATCGGCCCGGCCGGAGCGGGTTGCGTCAGGAGCAGCAGGATCGCGCCGGTCGCCGGCAGCAGAAACAATCCCGTCAGGGCCAGCAGCAGCGACACGTCGCTCAGGTACAGCCGCCAGGCGTCGTCCAGGATTTCGCCCGTGGACCGCGGCCGCACCTCCAAATGAGCTGGTAGCGCCATGCGCCCTCCCTCCGCAGTCCCACTTGCGGGTCCACGGGGTTTCAGGATCGGCGAGCGGGGGGCGTAAGCCCCCTGATGTTGGAGAGAGGAATGCTCCGAGTCATCAGGGGGGCTTACGCCGCCCGCTCGCCGAGGTAGTGGCCTCATCGATCACGGCGCCAGGCTGCCCTGCGCCAGCCAGCAGACCCCGAAGAACGCCACACACAACACCCCAAGGACCAGCGCCCGCAGCAAGACCGATCCCGGCTGACGCGGCGGCCGGATTGGCCGGGTGCCCAGCGCCTTGAGGCAGGAATGGCAATGGTTGATCCCGTCGAGGCGCGTGCAGCAGTCGGCGCAGATGACCACACGGCAGCGCACGCAGATCCCGATGCCGGGACGGTCGGGGTGGTAGAGACAGACGAGCACCTGGGCGTCCCTCTGCGAAGGTCTACGAGCCGCGGCCCGTGGGCCTGGGCCATCACGGCGCCACGCGGTCCAGCAGCCGGAAGGATTTGATCCCCTTCGTGATCTCCTCCTCAACGCGCGCGAAGCGACTTTTGCGGGCGCCGCCAATGATCACGAAGACGTCCCCATCGCGATCCTCACGCTCCTTCAGAATGCGCACGAGGAAGCGGCGCTCCTGCTGGCCGACGCTCTTGGCGACCTCCAGATCCAGGCCGTGCATGGTGCCGGGCGGATCGGGCGCCTCCTGGCGACGAATCAGTTCGGTCCGCCCGCGCGGGCCGCCGACTCGTTTCTTGCCGAAGAAACCCGCCTTGTCGTGGTCCTGGAAATAATCCCGCAGAATGTCATCGCGGCAGGTCTCCAGGTTCTTGTCAAGCCCGACAGGCAGTTTCCAGACCAGCAGCACGGCGTCCGCCTCGGGATTGACCAGGCGGAGTTCGTCCCAAACATGCCCCACGTCGAGTTGCCCCTGGCTCGGATTGCGCGCGACGCCCCACTTCCGCGAGGGCCGGGTGATGGCGAAGCGCTCCGTGCGGCGTTCGATCTCGTCGGGAACGTCGTAGTCGAGTTGACCGACCCAGTCGACCCGGTGGAACAGGTTGCCGAGGCCGAACAACTTCCCCAGGGTGACCGCGTACAGCGTGAACAGTGTCAACACCACGCCGAGGACGATGCCGGCGAGGGCGTAATTGCGGCCGGCGAGCTTGTCGGGCGACTCCTTGATGGCGCGCAGGCCGAGCCAGCCGAGCACGATCGCCGCCAGCGTGCCGAGGATCGTGAAGGCGCCGAGGAGGGCCACGGTCAGGCTGGCCAGGGCGAAACCGCTCGTTTGCATGCCGGGCGGCTCCGGCTTCGGGGCGACGAGGGAGCGCTGGCAGTCGGGACAGGTAATGGTCTTGCCGGCGAAGGTTTCGTCGACTTCCAAATGTACGCCGCAGGCGCAGGTCAGCGAGATCGTCATTACCCGCTCCCAGGAGTCACGCGGGGCCATGGAACGTCTTGTTATTGTAGGCGCTGGCCGCGCGCTCGCAATGGGACGCTTGCGCGAGGCGAGTGACGAGTGATGAGCGGTGAGTGGAAAGTGAAGAGACGACATGCTCCTTTTCCTTTCCACTCATCGCTCATCACTCGTCACTCGCGCAGCGTCAGTCTTCCATGACGAGGGCCTTGCCGAGGCGGCGTTTGCGGCTGTCGAGGTGCCACCACCACGAGAGCACCGTCAGGCCCAGGAAGATCCAGAAGCAGTAGAAGCCGAGCGGCAACTTGGAGTTTTTTACCTCGAAGTAAATGACATCGTAAAACGCGCAAATCCTCTCCGGGATCGCTCGCAGGACTGTGCCGGCGACTGGCACCGCGTTCTCCAGCCACGCCGGAACGTGGGGCAAGATCCGTTCGAGTTTCGCCGCCAGCGACTTGCCGGGGGGGTACCACTGGATTTCCTCAAGGTCGCGCTGCGGCCCCGGCATGGGTTCCCGGATCGGCGAATCTGTGAAGTACGGCACCACGAAGAAGGGAATGAAGAAAGTCAGGAAGAACAGGAGCCAGGTCTTTCGCTGCGAGTTGACCTTGGCAGGTAGCTTGATCTCCTGGACCTTGCGGCCGCCCTGGATCACCTCCAGGCGTTCGCCGCGCAGCCAGCCCTTCGCCAGCGGCGTCACGTAGAAGGTTGCCCTGGCGGCGCCGTCGGCGGGGTCGAGGGGTTGCTCGGACGGCACCACCTGCGCGCCGGCCATCACCAGGCGCAGCAGGACGGGGTTGCCGGAGCCGGCGCGGCCCTTGCCGGCCTGCTTCCAGCTGACCACCACGGGATAAACGCGGTGGGCCTTCATCTTCTTGTAGTAGCGGACCTGAATCTGCGGCAGCGCGGTGGAGCGCGAACTTTCCGAGGCGGACGCAGCGCTCTTCTGGACGGTAGTGCGGCCCCTCGACGGCGGGGACTCTGGCATGGAGACGTCTCCTGGAGGTTCGTCAGGGTGATGGCGCCCGGGAGGACCCCACTCCGGCCGCGGGGGCACACCGCACCAGGAACGAGTGCAGGTTTGGGGTTCCGCTTTCTGGGGCTGATGTCAAAGACAAGTGTAACAATCGTGACGATCCTTACCAATGGGAAAACAGCGTCCGCTGGGCAAGCTGGCGAAGTGGTGCTGCCCGAAATGACGGTTTTCGCGAGGAGATCGTCCATCGTCAGTCAGGAAAGCAATGTCCCCTGACGAGCGGCGGGGTTTATCCCCGCCGTGCAGACGCCGGGATAAACCCGGCGGCTCGTGGACCTTCCTCTCCTGACAAGCGATAGGCGCGGTCACGCGCTGCGCAGCGGTGGCGATTCTTTCGGCACTGCTCTCGTGGGTTAGTTCGACTCTTCCGGTTGCAACGCCGCGTTGTAGAATAAGTTCCGGACGGAACGACGTTCTCGCCTGACGGCATCCGCTTTGCAAACCCTCCTCGTCCCTCTCGGTGAGGGAACCAACGGAATCA
>DASPXY010000156.1:0-8295 GCA_035637055.1 Gemmataceae bacterium
TCAGGAAGTGATGGCCGAGGGCGAGCAAGTGCGGGCACGCAAAGACGTTCTCCGGACACTTCGGGTTCGCTTTGGTGAGGAGGCCGCGAAGGAGTTTGAGCAAGCCATCAACCGGGTTGAGCACCTGGACCAACTGGATACACTGCTTGAACTGGCCCTTCGCAGCCGCCGCGTCAGTCAGTTTCGCCGCGCGTTCCCCAAGACGTAGAAGTCCCCATCTTTGGGAGGAAGTAGATGGAAGACTCCTCGTTCTATCAGGAAATCATGGAAGAGGGCAAACAAGAGGAAGCTCGCCGCTTGGTCCTCGAACTCCTCCGGGTACGTTTTGGTGATGAAGCAGCGAAGGAGTTTGCGCAAGCATTGAGCCGCATCGGGAATCTGAAGCAATTGCGCGAACTGCACAGGCTCGCAGCCCAGAGCCGCCGCGTGAGCCAATTTCGCCGCACATTTTCGGAGGGCTAAACTCCCTATTTCTGGTAGGCCAGGCGCCCGGATTCCCCTCGCGCGAAACGGCCTTGTGCGCATTTTGCCAAAAGCGTACCATTCACCCGCACTCGGCGTACTCTTCCTGCTCTGCCGCGGAACTTGCCCGGAGTCCGCGCAAGTTCCCTTGGCGAGAGCGTTCGCCAGCGGTCCCTCGGACCGGGATGCGAGGGCCTTCGTTCCCGTCCTATCGTCCAACGGTTCCGCCGGCACCTTGCGTTTCGACCCGTGATTGGAGACTCCACCATGCCACGGATGTACCCGCTTGTCCCAGCCGTCTTCCTCGCCATCCTGCTCCCCGGTTGCTCCCGCGACGTCCCCGCCCCCGTCGCCCAGGCCCCAGGCGGACCGGTCGCCGGCGTGCCCGGCAAATTGCCGCTCGACCTGCCAGGTGGCGAGATCCAGCAGGTGCAGTTCCCGCCCGCTCTCGAAGCGGACAAGCAGACCCAGTACGAGACGGCCCTGCAAGACGCCTTCAACTTGCTGGCCCAGCGCAAGTATCCCGAGGCGCTCACCGCCCTGGAGGCCGCACGCACCATCAAGGACTCGCCTTTCCTGCAAACGGAGATCGCGAAACTCAAGATTCGCCTCGACCAGGACGCCGCCGCCGAGCAGACCCTCCACGATATTCAAACAGTCCTCGACCAGGGCAAGGCCGCCGAGGCCGGCCAACTCGCCACCTTCGCCCTGCAGCAGTACGGCGCCAGCGATGTCGCTCCGCGCCTGGTGAAGCTCAAGCTCCAGGCCGACGCCCTGACCGCGATGCAACTCACCGATAACCCGGCGCGACAGCAGCGCTTTCGCGACGACGCCGCGGCCGCGCTGAAGGAGAAGAACCTGCGCGCCGCCGCGCTGGCCTTCGAGCAAGCGCTGCAGTACGGCGACGACGCCAACCTGCGCAAGCAACTCGACGATGTCAAGGCAGCCCTCCAGCGCTACGACGAGAACCGCGCCCGGGCCTGCGAGCTGCGCCGCGATCCGGCGAGCCTCGAAGACGCCCTTGCTCTACTCAACGACGCCGCGAAGGCATGGGACACATTGCAGGTCCGACAAGAGATCGATGAGTACGCCGTCGCCCTGCAGCAGCGGCGCGAGCGCGTCAGCGTCGCCGACTTCGAGGTGCGCGGCGACGTCGGCCTTCCCGCCGCGGGTCAGACGCTCGCCGACGAACTGCTGCCGGCACTCAAGCCCAAGTTCGACCTCGTCGAGCGCAGCCAGATCGCGAAGGTGCTCGGCGAACTCAAGCTCACTGCCGTCCAGCTGGCGGAGAGCGGCGGCGATCAGCGCGAGCTGGGCCGCCTCGCGAAACTGCGTTACTTGGTCGTCGGCAGCGTCAGTCAGATCGGCGGCATCACGGTCCACGCACGCCTGGTCGATGTCCGCACCGGCTTGATCGTGCAGACGGCGAAGATCGTCGCCCCCGAGCCGAATCAACTCGTCGCCCAGATGCCCGAGCTGGCCCGCCTACTGATGATGACCGACGAGCAGCGCATGGTCTACGAGAAGGAGCAGGCCCAGGTCGCGCAGTTGCCGCCGCCCCCACCCGTCGATGCACCGTTGCCTCCGCCGCCCGAGGTGCCGGTCGCCGACGTGCCCCCACCACCGCCCATCGTCCTCGAAACGTGCCGCCCGCCCGCGGTCGGCGGCATCGTCCTGCAGGACTTCGAGCGCCTGCCGCCCCCGCCGGCCGTGGGCCAGCCCGTGCCCGTCGTCGCCGTCGCCGCGGAGGGCGCTGTGAAGCGGCGCATGCTGGCGGTGTCGCTGGAAGTGGGCGATAATCTGTTCCGGCGCGGCCGCTTCCGCGAGGCGATGCGGCATTTCGAGTTCGGCCTGAGCCTGTCGCCGGGCCACTTCGACTTGCAGGTACGCCTCGACCGCTGCCGCCCGCTCCTGCCTCCGCCGCCCCCGCCCGAGGTGATCGTGGTGGTCCAGCCGCCGCCCCCACCGCCGCGGCCGCGGGTCTCGTTCCTCGACTTCGTCGTCCTGGGCGACCCCGCCGTCGTGCCGCCGCCGCTCGGCTCCTGGACGCCGCAGAACCTGGCGCCCTACTTCTCGCCGCCTTATGAGATCGTCGATCGCGGCGAAGTGTTCTGGTGGATGGGCCGCATGGGCATGACCATGCGCGACCTGATGACCGATCCCGCCGCCCGCCGCTGGCTGGGCCGCGCCCTCAACGTCCGCTACTTCTTGCTGGGAAATCTCCGTCAGACGGCGAGCTTCGACGCGACGACCTACCTGCTCGACGCCGAGGACGGCTTCCTCGTCGGCAGCGGGCGTATCCACGTGCGCACGCCGCACGAGTTGAAGTTGCGCCTGGGAGAACTGGCCCAGCTGACGCTGATGAGTCCGGCCGAACGTCTGCAGTACGAGAAGCAGACGCAACCCGTCGAGGTGCTGGTGGTCCAGGCGCAGGAGTCCCACAAACGGGGCGACTTCCAGCTGGCCATCAACCTGTTCGAGAAGGCCGGCAAGTTGCGCGTCGGCAGTATCGAGATCGAGGTCCATCTGCAAAATGCTCGCCGCGCCGCCGAGCGGGCAGCCCTGGAGGAAGCCCGTCGCCGTGAGGCCGAGCGCATCCAGGCCGAGGCGCTGGCGTGGCAGCAGCGGCAGCTGGAACTGGCCCACCGGGCGGAAGAGGCTCGCCGTCGCGCTGCGGAGCAGACCGCCGTCCTCGCCGCCGAGCAGCGGCGCATCATGGAGGAGGAGCGGCTGCGGCAACTGGCATTGGCCCAGGCGCAGATGGTGCTGCAGGCGCGCGTCGCGTTCAAACGTGGTGACATCAAGGTGTCACTCCAGCTGTTCGAGGGTGCTTCGGCCCTGCGGCCCGATGAGGGCGTTTACCGCGAACTTGCCCAGGCCAGGGCAGAACTCGATCGTGTGGCCCGACAGCGCGCCGCCGAGGAGCAGGCCCTGCGCGAGGCTCAGTTGCGCCGTCTGCGTGAGGAGGAACTGGCTCGGACACGCAGGCAACTCGAAGCAGAGCGCGAGGCGCGGCGGCTGCAGGAGCTGGCGCTGCGCAAGACCCAGGAGGCGCGCGACGCCGGCGAGTATCAACGGCTGTTCGACGAGGGACAGCAGCGGCTGGCGCGGCAGGAGTACGACGCTGCGATTAGCCTGCTGCAGTCGGCCCGGCGGGTGCGAAAGACCGACGCGGTCGAGGCGCTGCTCAACCAGGCGATGACGAGCCAGGCTCGGGCCATTGCGCAGAAGCAGGGAGACGCCGAACGGCGTGCGCTGGAGGCCCGTCTGGCGAAGGAGCACACACTGCGCCTGCAGGCCGAGGCCGACGCAAAGCGGAACCAGGATCTGTACACGCAGGCGTTGCAGCTTGCCCAGAAGGCGATGGCCGAGAAGAATTACGATACTGCCTATGTTAAATATCAGGAGGCCGGCAAATTCTACAAAACCGACCTGGTATTGAATGGCCTGCGCCAGGCCGATGCCGCTCGAACTGAGGTGCGCACGCAGGCGGCGCTGGCGATCAAGCGCAAGACCGAGGCGGCGCAGTCGGACGCGACGGTGAAGCGGCTCGTCGGTGAAGGACAGGCTGCCCTCGCGGCGAACCAGCACGACAAGGCGGTGCAGGCGTTTACGCAGGCGAAGGCGCTCGCCCCCACGAATGTCGAGGTGCTGACCGGGTTGACGAAGGCCGAGCAGGTACGCGAGCGCGCCGCTCTGGACCTGCGGCGCCAGACGGCGGACCAGGAGCGGCAGAAGACCTTCGCCCGGCTGCTGGAGAGCGGTCAGGCGAACCTGGCGAACAAGCAGTATGACGCCGCAGTGCTATCGTTGACCGAGGCCCTCAAGGTGAAACCGGGCGACCCGACGGCGTTGCAGGCGAAGGCCCAGGCCGAGAAGTTGCGCCAGCAGACCGGCACCGACGCCCTGGCCGCCGCCAAAGCGAAACAACAGGCGGACGCCTATCAGAAGGCGATGAGCGCCGGCCGCCTTGCCTTGCAGGGCAAGCAGTACGATGCCGCTATTAAATCCTTCTCGGAGGCGCAAACGCTTTTGCCCGGGGATCAGAGTTCCGCGAACTTCCTCAAGGACGCCCAGAAGGCGCAGACCGACGCAGCGGCGGTGCTGGCCGCGCAGGCAAAGCAGCGGGCCGACGAGGTCCAGCGAGCCGCCAGTCTGCAGAAGGCCCTGAGCGACGGCCGCGCCGCCCTGGCCACTGGCAACCTCAAGGGCGCCGCCGACGCCTTCGGCACCGCCGCGAAGCTCGCCCCCAAGGATGCCGCCGTGCTCGCCGCTCAGGAGGATCTGCGCAAGGCGCAGGCGGCGAAGGACTCTGCGGCCACGGCCCAGCGGCAACGGCAGGAGCAATATCAAAACCTCATAAACGCCGGCCGCACCGCCCTGGCCGGGAAGAATTATGACGCCGCCGAGAAGGCGTTTGCCCAGGCGGCGACGCTCTTGCCCGGGGATCGCGCCAGTCAGGAGCTGCTGAAGCAGGCTCAGAAGGGCCGCGCCGATGCGCTCGCCGCCGCTGGCGCCTTGAAGCAGAAACAGGCCGACGCTCAACGTGCCGAGCAGATCCGACAACTCTTGACCAACGGCCGGGCTGCCCTCAAGACCGGGCAACTCGACGCCGCGGCGAAAGCCTTCGCCGAGGCCGACAGGTTGGCGCCGAAGGATGCGGCGGTGGCGGCGGCAATGCAGGAGTTGGAGCAGGCGCGCCGCGCCGCTGCGGCTACCGCGGCCGTTGCCGCGAAGCAGAAGGCAGAACGTGTCGGCCAACTCGTCGCCGCCGGCCGCAAGGCGCTGGCCGCCAATCAACTCGATGAGGCCGGCAGGAACTTCACCGAAGCGGCCAAGCTGGCGCCCACCGATCCCGCCGTCGTCGCCGCGCAGCGCGATCTCGACCAGGCCCGGCGCAACGCCACCACAGCGGCCGAGGCGGCGAAGAAGGCAGCGGAGGCTGACAAGGCCAAGCGCCAGGCCAGCTATCAGCAGGCGATCACGTCCGGACAGCAGGCGATGGCGGCCAAACGCTTCGACGATGCGATCAAGGCGTTCACCCTGGCCGGCCAGTTGCTGCCGGGCGACGCGACTGCGACGACGCTCCTGAACCAGGCGCGCACCGCCCAAACGCAGGATACCCAGCAAAAGGCGGCAGCGCAGCGTCAGGCGGACTTTAACAAGTTGACGGCACAGGGCCAGGCGGCGATGGCCGCGAAGCGCTACGCCGACGCGGTCAAAGCGTACGGCGATGCGCTCAAGCTGATCCCGAACGACCCGACGGTGACACAGCGCTTGCGCGAGGCGAACACCGCTCTGGAAGCCAGTCGCAAGACGGCTCCCCCGCCCCCGCCCAATCCGGCATACGTCGCGCAAATGCAGGCGGGCGCCGCCCAGGAGAAACAGCAGAAGTTCGCCGACGCGCTGAAAGCGTATCAGGCCGCGCTGAAGATCGTGCCCGGCGACGCCAAGGCCACGGAACGCGTGCGCTATACCACGCACATGGCCGAGGGCCAGCGGTTGCACGTGGCTCGGCAGTTCGCCGCCGCAGTCCGCGAGTACGAGGCTGCCTTGCAACTCGTGCCCAACGATCCGGCTGCGACGGCGGCCCTCAAGCGGGCAAAGGCAGGCCAGCCATGATTTAGGTGCCTGCCGCAGCGCAATCCCGGACAAAGGAGGTCTTGTTAGCAATGCCGCCAACAGGCGGCATTGCTAACAAGACCTCCTTTGTCTTTTATTGAGGCCTGCGCGGCCTTGGTATTACTCCGGCAGGGAAGTTCCACACAAGCCCGGAGCGCCAGCGACGGGACGGTAGCCCGCTACCATCCCGTCGCTGGCGCTCCGGGCTTGTGTGGAACTTTCGCGCCGGGGTAATAGACGGCAGCAAACGGCCCTCGGTAGAATGATCGCAGAGGGATTGCCAATCACTTCTTGAGGAGACGTGCCGATGCGCTGGTCTTTACTTCCCATCTTTACTCTCGTGCTGCTATCTGGCTGCGGAGGGAACGCCCCCACTCCTCCTGCACTTGCGATCCCCGGCAACGACGGGGCGGCTTCCGCCCCGAAGAAAAAGGATATCTCCGAACCTAAAAATGACAATATCCGGGCTGCAACGAATGACAACCCGCAGCAGAAGATCGCTCCGGCGGTCGATGTGAAGAAGGATCCGCCGCGGGCCAACCTCGGCGCCTTCGACCCCGAAGACGCCACGAAAACGCTGCAGTGGCTCCGGGCCAATTTCGCAACCATTCGCGCTCTGCCGAACGAGGATGAGGCCGCCATCAACCGTGCGTGGGAAGACTACACGCGGATTCTGCAGGCGGCTGCCGGACAGAAAATTCGCTGGGATATGGCGGTAGACTACTCCGCCCCAGGTGGTGTCGTCGTGGCCCCCGTCCTGCTGGCAGACGACCGCTTGTGCGCGGGGTTGCGGGTCATCCCCACTCTTCAGCCTCTTGACGGCTCTCAATCGTTCACTTTGGAAATGCCTGCCGCTCGGACGGCTGTGCGGACCGGCCAGCCCGTGCGAGTCACTGGGACCGTCGAACTGATCGAGACCCATCCGCGTCGAGATCGTTCTCCCGACCGCCCCTACCGCTTCGCCATCCGCTTGCGCGACTACAGCGTGACCCCGCTGAAGTGACCCCATGTGCCGGTGAAAAGGTTGTTGTTGGCGAACGGCCGGCTCAAGCCAGCCGTTCGCCAGTGCCGCAGGGCGGTTGCTCGGCTCGAAACTCACATCAATCGCGGAGTACCAGGTCCGTCAGGATCCCGAAATGATCGGACGGGAACACGTTTTCCGGCTTGACGTCAAGGACGCGGTGAGCGCGGACCTGCCACGGGCCTCTCACCAGTACGCCATCGATACAGCGCAGCGGGATCCCATAAAAGTGATAGGTCGGTGCCCCGGTGCGCTGCCCGGCCAGCTTCGCGCTGTCGGTCAGTCCGGCCGCAGTGAAGAGGTTCCAGGTGGGCGCGCCCGGCGTCGTGTTGAAATCGCCCGTGAGGATGACGGCGTCGGTCGGATCGCCGGCAGCGATCTGGGCGAGGATCACACGGGCGGCCGTTTGCCTGGCTCCTTCCGTCAGGTACAGGTGGGTATTGTAGACACGAACGAGCCGGCCGCTCTGCAAATCCCGGAGGCGTGCCCAGGTACAGATCCGCCGCGGATTGAACGGTGACGTCGCCACGGCCCTGTCTGTCGGCTCTTCCAGCCAGAACGTGCCGCTGCCGAGCATCTCAAAACGGTCGCGGCGGCAGTAAATCGCACAATACTCACCGCCCTTGTCGCCATCGTCGCGGCCGACGCCAACACGCTGATGGCTTGGCAGCGCCTGTTCGAGGAAGGCGACCTGTTCCGCGACTGCCTCCTGGACGCAGAGGATATCGGGAGCGGCCTGGTCAATGGCGATCCGCAATGGCGTCTTTCGTCCGGCCCAGTCGAAGCGTTTCCAGAACGGTCCGCTCTCCTGGCCACAGTGGATGTTCCAGGTGACTACGCGGATCGCTTCGGGGTTCGTCTTCGGCGGTGGCGGCGTCCCGGCGGGGCTCAGCCGCGCCCAGCCGATCAGCCCGAGCCAACTCGCCAGCAGGGCAATGACGACCCCGCGGCCAAGTCCGACGGTTTTGCGGAACCACGCCTGGCAGCGCGTGGGGGACGCGGTCGGCCTGGCCTGGCGACGGATGCGGAACAGCAACCACGCCAGAACGGCGCTCACGGCCGCGGCCACGAGGACGTCGTAGCCAAGGGGGTTCAGGGAGAAGATCGCCAGGCCGCATACGCCGAGTAGCGCCACGAACCCCACTGCGGCCAGGACAACCGCCAGGGGCGTCGGTTCGACAACGGGTTGC
>DASPXY010000157.1:0-7101 GCA_035637055.1 Gemmataceae bacterium
TGGCGCGGTTTCAAGGAGCGGCCGGACATCGCGGAGTTGCTCGTTCGCCGTACCCCTGACCTAGTGCAGCGCGACGCTGACCTCAAGGACGACCTGGGGGCAGTCCTCCGCCATCTGGAGACCGACGGCGGGCAGATCAAGGCGCTCCAGCTGCCCGAGGTCGAGAAGGACAGGACTGCGCTGACGCGCTACACCCTCGCTGCCCTCGCCGGGATGGCGAAAGGGGAGCGGCAGAAGCGCGCGGTGCTCGGCCAGCAGGTCTTCGAGCGCAACGCCTGCACGAAGTGCCACACCACCGCCACGCAGACGACTGCGCTGGCCCCGTCGCTGAAGGGGAGCGCGACGCAGAAGGTCGATTACCTGATCGAGTCGGTGTTGTATCCCTCGAAGGTCATCAAGACGGGCTTCGAGACAGAGACGGTCGTGACGAAGGATGGCAAGATCTTCGCTGGCCTGGTCAAGGACGAGGGAAAGGTGCTGCGCGTGCTGAACCTGGATCGCGACGAGCGCATCGCGAAGGCCGACGTCGAAAGCCGGACGGTGTCGCGCGTGTCGATCATGCCGGAGGGCCAGGAAGCGCAGCTGAGCCGGCGCGAGTTCGTGGACCTGATTGCGTATCTCATGACACTGAAATGAGCCTGTTTGCTCGATGAGTGGGCAGGACAAAGGAAACCTGACATGCTCCAATGGCTGCGTTCCGCCTTCTGGGCCCTGGCTCGGCTGATCCTGTCACTTCGCTACCGTGTCCACGTCTACGGCCAGGAGCAACTCCGTGGCCTGAAGGGGCCAGTGCTGATCCTGCCCAATCACCCCGGCTACATCGACCCACCCTTGGTGCTCGGGGTTCTGTGGCCTATCCTGCAGCCGCGCCCGGTGCTCTACGAGGGCCTTTTCCTCGATCCGGAGTACTTCCGCAGTTTCCTCAGTTACCCGCTACTCCGGTTCCTGGATCCCTTGCTGGTGCCCGACCTCGACCAGCCAAGTACCAAGGCCCGCGCCCAGGCCGAACAGATGGTGGCGGGAGTCATCGAGGGACTGAACAAGGGGCAGAGCCTCATCATGTGGCCCGCCGGGCACGTCCAGCATGACGGCACGGAAGGGCTGTACGCCGCACGCGCCCTCACGGATGTCCTTCGCGCCGCTCCCGACGCCACCGTCCTGCTGGTCCGCACGCGCGGTGTCTGGGGGAGCATGTTCAGCTACGCTCAGACAGGTTCCCGGCCGCCTCTGATGGGCCGGCTGTGGGCGGCAGTCGGATGGCTCTTCGCCAACCTGTGGCTGTTCATGCCGCGCCGCCGCGTCGATATCACCCTGGAGATCCTGGATCGCAGCCAACTACCGGAACTCGAACGCGACAAGGTCAACCGCTGGTTCGAGAACTGGTACAACGCCGACGGCCCCGACAAGCCCACCTTTGTGCCGTATCACGCCTTCCTTGGTCCGCGCACTCATCAGTATCCGGTGGCCACCGCCCGGGGAGCGCTCGACGTGAGCCGGGTCACGGCGGAGACCAAAACTGAGGTTACCCACATTCTCGAACGCAAGTTGGGTTGGTCGCTTGGTGCGACCGACCAGCACGCCGAGATGACGCTGGACCGATTGGGCCTGGACAGCCTGGGGCGCATGGAAGTGACTCTCGCCGTCGAGCAGCGCTTCGGCTTTTCCAGTCCCCAGGCACCCACCACCCTTGGCGACCTGTGGCTCCTGGCACAGGGGCTGACCGAGGAGGCACCGCCACAATCGGCGCCGCCGGCGTGGTTCCGACCACCCACCGGCGACGAGCCTCCGGAGGTGATCGGGGCAACACTCGGGGAAGCCTTCGTCCACCGTGCCCTGGCACACCCCGACGATGTGGCGGTCGCCGATGATCAGGCCGGAGTCGTCACCTATCGGCGTCTGCTTGTCGGTGTCCTCACCTTGGCTCGGCGTTTCGCCAAGCTGCCTGGGGACAGAGTTGGCTTGCTGCTGCCGGCGTCGGTGGCTTGCGACACGTCGCTGCTGGCCCTGCAGTGGGCGGGCAAGGTGCCGGTGGTTCTCAACTGGACGACCGGGCCAGCCAACCTCGCCCACGCCGCAAAGGCCATGAGTCTGAGCCACGTGGTCACGTCGCAGGCGTTTCTCGACCGTACCGGCGTGCAGGTCGAAGGTACTGAGTCCGTGTGCTTGGAGGACGTCCGGAAAACCATCGGCCGCATGGAACTGCTGCGCACCGTACTGGGAGTGCGGCTGCTGCCCGGTCGGATTCGCCGTCGAGTTCCGAAAGCTGCACCAGACCAGACCGCGGTAATCCTGTTCACGAGTGGCTCGGAGAAGGCTCCCAAGGCCGTGCCGCTGACGCACGATAATCTGCTCAGCAATCAACGAGCCATGCTGAGCGTCCTGGGATTGACCCGCAAGGATGCGATCCTTGGCTTCTTGCCGGCGTTCCACAGTTTCGGCCTGACGATGACTGGCCTCCTGCCATTGCTGGCCGGCATCCGCGTCGTCCACCATCCTGACCCGACCGGGGCAGCAACCCTGGCCCGCAAGACCACGGCATATCGCCCGACCCTCCTTGGCGGCACCCCGACCTTCCTTGGTGCCATCCTCCAACGGGCCAGGCCGGAGCAGCTCACATCGCTGCGCTTGCTGTTCGTCGGGGCCGAGAAGTGTCCGCCGTCCCTCGAAGAGAAGTGTCGCAACCTGGTTCCCGGAGCATGCCTCCTGGAAGGGTATGGCATCACGGAGTGTGGGCCGGCGGTCGCCGTGAATCGACCCCTCGCCAATCGCCCCGGCACCGTGGGCCAGCCCTTGCCCGGCATGGAGGTCGTGTGCGTTGATCCCGAGACTGAGGTGCCTTTGCCAGCCAATCATATCGGAGAACTGTGGGTCCGTGGGCCGTCGGTGTGCTCCGGCTACCTTGCCTATGACGGCGAACCACCCTTTCGGGAGCGACAGGGCCAACGCTGGTACGTGACGGGCGACCTGGCCGAGATTGATGTCGAGGGCTTCATTCGGCTGCGTGGTCGGAAGAAGCGGTTTCTCAAGGCAGGTGGCGAGATGATCTCGCTCCCGGCTCTGGAGGAGCCGTTCGCGCGCCGCTATCCGCCGACGGAGCAAGGACCGCGCGTTGCCGTCGAAGGAATTGAGACTGAGGGTGGCCGGCGTATCGTACTGTTCTGCACTGAGCCGATCAGTCTGCGCGAGGCCGGCACGTTATTACTGGAGGAAGGTTTCCGCGGCGTGATGCGCCTGGACGAAGTACGTCGCCTGGCTGCCATCCCTGTCCTGGGCACCGGCAAGACGGACTACAAGGCGCTCCGGGCACTGATCGCGGCCCCCGAAGCGCCGGCTGAGGTCGTCTTGCGCGAACCGGTGTCGAAGTGATGTCTCGATCGCTTCGGCCCGGCGCATCGCAGCAATGTTGCCCCCGTGGGGCTACTTCGGTTCGTAGACCACCAGCACCGCGGGGCGGTCCTTTACCTCCCTGGCCTCTCGGGAATGGGCGCGCATCATCCAGTCGAACGAGTCGCCGTGCAGCATGAAGCCGTGGTTGACATGCTTGCCGTCGGTCCAGAACTTCACCGCCTCCTTGAAGTCCCACGTGCTCACCTTCCCCCCGCCCGGCCCGTGCGCGAGGTAGAGCGGCAGGAAGTCCGGGTCGTCGCCGTAGTACATCCCGCCGATCGCCTTCCAGAAGCGATCGCGGGCGTATTCATAGGCGTTCACCTCGGTCTCGACCCACGGCCGGTTGCACGGCTCGACCACCCACATGTTGGCGTTCTCCTCCGGGTTGCGGCCCTTCTCGTAGGTGGCGTTCGCTCGCACGATCACTAGCTCCGCGGCAAGGATGGTCGCTCCCGGCGGGATGCTGCCCAGTTCGACGCGCATCAGCGGGCTGCGGTGGCGCATGAAGATCTCGTGCGACGCCGCCGTGCCCTGGTTGCGTGCCCGCTCTTCCGTCATGCCGTCCGGCCCGTGACTCGACCAGTAAGCGTCCTTCCAGCCGGAGTAGACCCGTTCGGGCCGCGCGGGATCGTAGCCCTTCTCGCCGTCACGAAAGAAGGCCAGCACCGCCCGCGGGTGCGTCTTCTTCAGTTCGGCGAAGCGAGCCCGAAAGTGCTCCTCGACGTCCGCCACCGTCCGCGCCTTCGGCTTTTGCCACTGGCCCTTCAATTTCTTCCCCAACTCCTGGACGTTGGCAACCGTCCAGTCGGTTCCGAGCACCTTGAACTCGGTCCGTGCCGGCGGCGCCGGCTCCTTTGCGGTCGTGAGCCGGACGTTGTCCAGGTAGATCGACTCACCCTCGTGCGGGTTGTACAGGAAGACCTCGAAGCGGACGACCTTCCCCAACTTCCGGTGAAGCGCGCTGTAGTCGTTGGGGTGCAGCGGGGCGGAGACGGCATTCCGGCCTGGGCGAGCGAGCACCGTCTTGACCCAGCGGCTAACCGCACCGTCCCAGCCCCCGGCGCGCGAGCTTTTCTCCTGGAGGATCGCAAAGCCGACCAGGCATGGCCGGCTCACCGTCACGTCGGCCCTGAATGTTTGGTACGACTCCCAATCGTCGGGGACGGCGCTGGTCGTCACGGTCGGCCAGCGACCGCCGGCAAAAGTCAGTTTCAGACTGTGCTTCCCCGAGGTCGCGTGCTCGGCGACCCGTTCCCGTTTGACCGCCGGCTCCCTGGCGCCCGGCAGTTCCAGGCTTGACCACACCTTCACGTCGGCGGGATCCTCGAAGTCGAACAGGCGTTTCTCCACGGTCGGAGGTTGGGCATCGGCCCCAACGATCCAGACCGACGCAATCAGCACGAAGGGCAGCAAGGGTAGTGCTCGGTACATGAGGTGCCTCCGATCAGGTGGGATCTTGCAGGCGAGCCGCTTCCCTGATTCAATCCGGTCAACGCCGCCGAGGGAAGGGAAATGTCCGGAAAACCCCGGGCAATAGGGAAGCTGGCTCGCCGACTCCTGCGTAATCATGAAGCCTGCGAGAAAAAAATGGATTTTCGTTGATGCCTGGGCGGTTTCCCTTACACTAGTCGCGTTGACTCGCTCCGCCCCTCTGTCAAGTCGCTCGAATACCAGGCCTGGCGAAGGTCCAGGCGAAAGAGCAGGGAACCCTCCAAACTGCTCCGCCCTTGCGTTCTCGCCCTGTACCTCGATCCGGGGTCATCGATCGCTGACCGCGCAATGGTCCCCATTGCCAGGCGGTCGCGTCGACGGCTCACGTGCAATCTCGGTCCGACACCTGATTGAAGGAAGCTCTCCCGTGTGCGCGACTTCCGACTGGCAAAGGCGCCGTCCCCTTCCCCTCCGGGCCAGCAAGCTACCAGGCCAGGGTGGACGCGGCTTCGGTTGCTTCCCGTCTTGTCCCGGTCTCCCCAGGCCAACCACCACGACTTGCCCCTCGCAAGGATGCCTGCCCGCGCGCTTGACCGGCGCTCCCCCCTCTCGCAAACCCCAGTGCGGCAGGGTGTAGTTCCCGAACCGGCGGTGCCCCAACCCCAACGGCTCAAGGAATGCCACCTATGGCGATAGCAAATAACTTGATATGCCTGTGCGACTGTTCCAGGGAAGCTCCTCCGTAAACTCCTGACCGTCCCAGGGAACTCCCTCGACTCCAACCACGTCCGATGTGTTGGGACAGGCGGCGTGCTGATACTGCGGGAGCTTGTTGTCGGCCGCTGCGCCCGCGTCTCGGACATGAGCGCCTCGAACGCTCTTATTTCCTATTCAGGATCGCTATTAGGCAAATTGCTGAGAGGCTGATTTATGGAACGCTCATCATGGCTCAAGCGGTGGATGCGAAAGATCTTCAGGAGCGCCGTCACTCCCCGCCCGCGGCGGCCCGTCCGCAGGAACCGTCTCCAGATCGAGCCGCTGGAAGAGCGCATCGTCATGTCCGCGGTCGCCTGGGACGGCGGCGGCGACGGCCTCTCGTGGCAGGACCGCTTCAACTGGAACACCGACCAGGTTCCCGGCACGCTTGACGATGTCACCATCAACGTGAGCGGCACGCCGACCGTCCGGTACAGCCAGGCGACGTCCACCGTCCACAGCATTAGCAATTCCGAGAACCTGCTCGTCGCGGACGGCGCGCTGACCGTCTCGACCACTTTCCAGCAGGGCACCGGCAGTTTGACTGAGAGTGGCGGATCGTTGACGCTCTCCGGCGGCACCGTCACTGGCGGCTCGGTTTCGCTGCAGGGCGGCACGTTCACCGGAACGTTGACTTTCCGCAACACCGCGCTGACGACGAGCGCCGCCGTGAGCGGACCGTCCACCTTGATCCTGCAGGGGGGCAACACGCTGGCGGGCGAGGTGCCGGTGGACCAGACGCTGTGGGTGCAGGGGGCGAACGCGGCGTTTAACGCGACGCTGACGCTGGCGGGGGACGTGACCAACCACGGCACGATCCGCATGGAGTCGGTCGATCAGAGCTGGAACAGCAACCTGACCAGCGGCGCCTTCACCCTCACCAACGCTCCCGACGGCACGCTCCAGGTGAATCGGGTGGCGGCGGGCGCCCGCACCCTCACGGGCAACTTCACCAACCAGGGCACCATCAACGTCACGGGTGGCACCACCCTGACCAACGAACTGACCGGCGGCCGCACGCTGCGCCTGGCGAGCGGGTCTGTCGCCGTCGATGCCTCCAGTGCCTTCCTCGCCCAGAACGGCGCCATCGCGCTCGACGGCGGCGCGGTCAGCGGCTCGATGATTCTCCGTGGCTCTGCCCTGACGATCGGCCCAACCTCGCTCGCCACCGGCACGCTGGCTTTGCAAGACGGCAACACGCTGTCCGGCGTCGTGCAGGCCGGTCAAACCCTGTGGGTGCAGGGGTCGGATGCGGCGTTCAACGCGACGCTGACGCTTGCTGGGGACGTGACCAATCACGGCACGATCCGCCTGGAGTCGGTCAACCAGAGTTGGAACAGTAACCTCACCAGCGGAGCCTTCACCCTCACCAACGCCAGCGACGGCACATTGCAAGTCAATCGCGGCACAGCGGGCAGTCGCGTCCTCACCGGGAACTTCACCAACCAGGGCACCGTCGCTGTCGCGGGTGGCACCACCCTGACCAACGAACTGACCGGCGGCCGCACCCTGCGTCAATCGGGCGGC
>DASPXY010000158.1:0-3201 GCA_035637055.1 Gemmataceae bacterium
TGGAGCTCCAGTACCCGACGGTAGGCGCGTTCGCCCTCCTCCAGCCGCCCGGAGCCCTGTAAGCGAGCGGCCAGATTCAGAAGGCTCCTGGCCAGGATGCTCCGATAGTCGGGTACCGCCGGGAAGTCGGCCGCCAGCTTCCCAGCAAGCTCCACCGCGCGGCGGAAGGCCGCCTCGGCTTCTTTGGGTCGCTCGGTGGTTTCCTGAACCACGCCCAAGTTAAGCAGGGCGCCGCATAACCCGAAGCGGTGACCCTCGTGCGCAGGGGTGTCGGCCACCAGTTTGTCGTAGAGTTCGACCGCCCGCCGGTAGGCGCGCTCGCCCTCCGCCAGTCGCCCGGTGATCTTGAGCAAGAGGCCGTAATTCTGGTGGCTGCGGGCCAGGTTCTCCCGGTTTTCGACGTCGGTGGGCGCGTCTGCTGCCAGCTTTTCCTGCATCTCCAGGGCGCGGCCAAAGTGCTTCTCCGCCTGTTCGAGCCGGCCCGCGACTTTGAGCATGACAGCCAGGTCGCTGTAACTGCGGGCCAGACTCCTCCGATGGCTTGGGCTACCTGGGTGCTGCCGGAGCAGTTCTTCTTCGAGTTCGACGGCCCGCTGGAAGGCTCGCTCTGCCTCCCCATACCTGCCGGTCTCCTTGAGCAAGATGGCCAGGTTCGTTTGGCAGCTGGCAGCGAGGCCGTGGTACGCGGCCTCCGCCGGAAATGCGCTGGTCAGTTGCCCCAGGAGTTCCGTGGCCCGACGGTAGGACTGCTCCGCCGCGCGGTGACGACCGAGCAAGTTTTGAATGTGGCCCACGCGGAAATAGGCCCTTGCCGCCTCCCAGCGCACCGCTGGCTCATCGCCTTTTTGTTGAAGAATCCCTGAAAGAACTGCAGCGCCTCTTCCAGCACTTCGCGCCGCACGCGCTCCATTCCCGGAATCCGTGCCAGCCGCTGCTGCCCCATGCGCGACAGAAACTTGTCCACGGCTTCGAGCGTTTTGGCGAAGTTGGCGTCGGCACGCCCAGCCTCGCGGCGCGCCGCCGTCCGCTGTTCCTCGACTTCCTTGATCTTGGCCGCCAACTGCCTGTTGTGCCACAAGGCTCCGGCCAGCACGGTCAGCGCTGCCACAACGATCATCGCGGCGATGCCCACGGCCGCCTTGTTCCGCCGGGCGAACTTGCCGAACCGGTAGCGGAGGCTGGGCGGGCACGCCTGCACCGGCTCATCCGCCAGGTAGCGCTGCACATCCAGCGCCAGGGCGTTGGCCGTCTCGTAGCGCCGGTTCCGGTCTTTTTCCAGGCACTTCATGACGATCCAGTCCAACTCGCCACGCACGAGCTTGGTCAGCTTCGCCAGTTCCAGCTGCCGCTGGGCCGAGAGCGACGACCGCGACTCCGTCGCTTCCGACAGACGCGTGCTCGGCCTGGGCGGCTCCTCTTCACCGATGATGCGGCGCATCTCGTCGTAGCCCGCCTGCTTGAAGCGCTCCTTGGTGAACGGCGTCGTGCCGGTCAGCAACTCGTACAGCAGGACGCCGAGGGAGTAGATGTCGCTGCGGGTATCCACGTCCAGATCGCTCATGCCCGCTTGCTCGGGGGACATGTAGAGCGGCGTGCCGATAATCTGGGCGATGCCGGTGAACAGCGTATTCTCGGTCAACTCCTGCCCCAGCGCCTTGGCCACCCCGAAGTCGATGACCTTCACGACCGGCGTCGTGTCGTGACGCGAGACCAGCACGTTGGCGGGCTTGAGGTCGCGATGGATGATGCCCTTCTGGTGGGCGTGCTGCACCGCCTGGCACACCGAGATGAACAATTCGAGCCGTTGTCGCACCGTCAGGTGGTGCTGATCGCAGAACTCGGTGATGGGGATGCCCTTGACCAGCTCCATCACAAAGTAGGGCCGGCGCGAGGGCGTGGTGCCGCCGTCGAACACCTTGGCGATATTCGGGTGATCCATGAGCGCCAGGGCTTGGCGTTCCTGCTCGAAGCGGGCGACGATCTGGCGCGTGGCCATGCCCGGCTTGAGGATCTTCAGGGCGACCTTGCGGCGGACGGGCTGGGTCTGCTCGGCCAGGAAGACGACGCCGAACCCGCCCTCGCCGATCTGCTCCAAGACCTTGTACGGGCCGAGGAGCGTACCGGGCTGTTCGAGGGCAGGCGGCTCGGCGACGGTAACGGCCGGGCTGGGGGCCGGAGGCTCCAGGAAGCTGCCGGCCTGCGCGTACTTGCTCAGAAGTGCGTCCACTTGTCGGCGCAAATCCTCGTCCTGCCCACAGGCTTCGCGCACGTAGGCGTCGCACTCGGCCGCGTCTTGTTTCTCGACGGCGGCGAGGAAGATCTCTTTGACGCGCCGGAACTCGGCATTCATGACACGACCTCGGTATGGGCCTCTACTCAGATAAGCGCTTTTCGCGCGCTGTTTGTCTCCGAGAGGGGAGAGAAAATGGAAACGCGCTCAAGCCGGCTCGTCGTCGGACAGCGCTTGGAGAAGCCAGGCACGTGCGAAGGTCCACTGCCGATAGGCGTAGGCGCGGGATATGCCGAGTGCCTGAGCCGCTTCCTCGACGGAGAGGCCGGCAAAGTAGCGCAGCTGCACGATCCGGGCGGCTTCTGGATCTTCCGCCGCGAGCCGGCTCAGGGCCTCGTCGAGAGCCAGCAGTTCGTCGGCGTCGTCCGGCGGGGCAGGGAGCGCTTCATCCAGTGCCACGCGGTGTCGGCCGCCCCCGTGCTTGGTGCGCCGCCTGCGTCGCGCGTTGTCCACAAGGATGTTGCGCATCGCTTGCGCCGCGGCGGCGAAGAAGTGGCCGCGACTGTTCCAGTGTTGCGCTTTCTCGGCGTCCACCAGCCGCAGGTAAGCCTCATGGACCAGCGCCGTGGCCTGAAGCGTCTGCCCGGGTGCCTCCTGGGCCATCTTCTGGGTGGCGAGCTTGCGCAGTTCCTCGTAGACGAGAGGCAAGAGTTCCCCGGCGGCGTTCGGGTCGCCCTGCTCGATGGCGGACAGGATGCGGGTCACCTCACTCATTGGCGGCACCCCAGCGAAACGGAACCTACGGTCGCTGTCAACCCTGCACGCGCACGCGCCGAATGCCGAACCCAATGATGCGCGCAGGGAGATCACGCAGTACCGGCAGCCGCAGCAAGAGACGCAACCACAGCGGTAGTTGGAACGGCTTGCCCGCCTGCAACGCTGGGGCGGCGAGACGCTGCTGCATCACTCCT
>DASPXY010000159.1:0-6818 GCA_035637055.1 Gemmataceae bacterium
CCGGCCACAAGCCGCACGATCAACTGCTGATTCTCCAAGATACGAAGGGCGTCGGGAAGGCCGACAAATGCACGGTCTTCGCCGATGGGCTGTACCTGCCGACCGGCTTCGAGTTCGGCGACGGCGGCGTCTACATCGCCCAGCAGCCGAACCTGATCTTCATCAAGGATCTCAGCGGCGGCATCAAAGGGGGCGGTTGGGCAGGCGAGCGAAAGACGATCCTGAACGGCTTCGGCGTCGGCGACAGCCACCACGCGATGCATACCTTCGTCTGGGGGCCGGACGGCGGCCTGCACTTCCACGAAGGCGTCTTCCACCGCACCAACGTCGAGACGGCACACGGCCCAGTGCGTCAGGCGGAGGCTGGTATTTATCGCTACCTGCCGCGGCGCGACAAGCTGGAGGTGTTCGTCTCGTACAACTTCGCCAACCCGTGGGGCCACGTCTTCGACCGCTGGGGCCAGAACTTCATCGCCGACGCGAGCGGCGGCTCCAACTACTTCGGCCTGCCGCTGACGGGCCACGTCGATTATCCGCGGCAGCACCCCGGCATGAAGGTCTTCACCAGCGTCGTCCGGCCGACGTGTACTTGTGAGATCGTCAGTAGCCGTCATTTCCCGCCCGAGGCGCAGGGCGTCTTCCTCGTGCCGAACAACATCGGCTTCCAGGGCATCAAGCAGCACAAGATCATCGAGGAAGGCTCCGGGTTTACCTCGAAGGAACTGGAGCCGCTGCTGTTCTCGACCGACCCGAGTTTCCGGCCGGTCGGCATCATGTTCGGGCCGGACGGGGCCTTGTACGTCGTCGATTGGTACAACCCGCTGATCGGCCACATGCAGCACTCGATCCGCGACCCCGGCCGCGACCACTACCACGGGCGCATCTGGCGCATCACCTACAAGGGCCGCCCGCTCGTCGAGCCTGCCCGCATCGCCGGCGAGCCGATTCCGAAACTGCTTGATCTACTCAAGACCTACGAGGACCGCACGCGCTACCGTGTCCGCCGTGAACTGCGCGACCGCGATAAGAAGGAAGTGGTCGCCGCGCTGCAGAACTGGGTGGCCGGCATCAACGAGAACAAGGAGAAGGACCGCGAGCATCACCTGCTGGAAGCCCTCTGGGCGTACCAGACGGTGAACGTGCCCGAGCCGCAGTTGCTCAAGCAACTGCTCCGCGCCGCGGATTATCACGCCCGCGCTGCGGCGACGCGTGCCCTGCGTCACTGGCGCGAGTCGATCCCCGAAGCGCTCGATTTCCTCGAAGCGCAAGTCAACGACGCCCATCCGCGCGTCCGGTTGGAGGCGGTCGTTGCGCTCAGTTTCTTCAAGAACGCCCGCGCCGCCGAGATCGCCCTGCAAGCACTCAGTCATCCGACCGACTATTACCTCGACTACGGCCTGCGCGAGACGATGACGACGCTGGAGCCGTACTGGAAGCAGGCGGTCACGTCGGGCCAGCCATTCGCGATCAAAAGCCCGGCCGCGGCGAACTTCGTCCTCGGCACCGTCAGCACCGCCGAGTTGGTCAAGATGACGCGCACCGCCCCCGTCTACATGGCGCTGCTGTCGCGCGACGGCGTGTTGCAGAAGGACCGCCACGAGGCGCTGATGGGTCTGGCGAAACTCAACAAAACCGATCTGCTGACGGAACTTTTCGCCGCCATCGAGCGTGTCGATCAGGGGACGGGGCAGTCGGAACACGTCCTGCACGACCTCGCCCACCTGCTCACCGAGCGCAAGCCGGCGGAACTCAAGGCGGTGCAGCCGCGCCTGGAGAAACTCGCCGCCAACGCCCGTCTGCCGTTGACGCGGCAGCTGGCGTATGTCGGGCTGATCACCGCCGACGGCTCGCTCGACCGCACCTGGCAGGAGGCGCTGAAGTCGGCGAACCGGCTGCGCGACATGCTCGATGCGGTGCCGATCATCCCTGACGCCAAGCTACGCGCCGCCGCCTATCCAAGAATCAAGCCGCTGCTGCACGGTCTCCCCGCGGAACTGGCCCCGAAGGGAACGCAGAAGCGCGGCGTTCAGGGGCGCTACGTCCGCATCGAGCTACCCGGCAATAAGCGCACATTGACGCTCGCGGAGGTGCAGATTTTCAGTAACGGGGTCAACATCGCCCTGCGCGGCAAGGCATCGCAATCGAGCACAGCTTACGGCGGCGACGCCCAGCGGGCCATCGACGGCAACACCAGCGGCGCTTACGGCGACGGCAGCCAGACGCACACGAAGGAGAATAGCAAGAATCCGTGGTGGGAGGTGGACCTCGGCAGCGAGGGGATCATCGACAGCGCCGTGATCTGGAACCGCACCGACGACGGGCTGGGCCTGCGCCTCGAAGGGTTCAAGTTGACGGTCCTCGACGCGCGGCGGCTCGTCGCCTTCACGAAAGCCGACAATCCCGCTCCGAAACAGAGCGTGCGCTTCACGTTCGATAGCAACCCGACCGACGTGGTTCGCCGCGCCGCCATCAACGCCGTCACGTTCATCGACGGCCACGAAGCCGAGACGTTCGCCACGCTCGCGGGTTTCGTTCGCAAGGGCGACTTGCGCGACGCCGCCATCAAGGCGATTCGCCGCATCCCCCGCACAAAGTGGCCCGCCGACCAGGTACGGCCGCTGATCAAGGACATCGTCGGTTACGTCGGTCAGCTGCCGGCGAAGGACCGCACCGAGATCGCGGCGCTCGACGCCCTGCAGCTGGGCAACGACCTCGCGACGCTGCTGCCGCTGAAAGAGGCCAAGGCCGTGCGAGCGCAGCTCGGCGACCTCGGCGTGCAAGTTGTCGTCGTGCGAGCGGTGCCGCACAAGATGGCCTTCGACCGCACGAGGATTTACGTCGAGGCGGGCAAGCCGGTCGTGATCGTTATGGAGAATTCGGATATCATGCCGCACAATCTCCTGATCACGGCGCCCGGCGCGATGGCCGAGGTCGGCATGGCCGCCGAGAGGATGGCGACCGACCCCGACGCTTTCAAGCGGCATTTCATCCCCAAGAGCAAGAGCGTCCTGCACGCGACGAAACTGCTGCAGCCGCGGGAGATCGAGCGGTTGCAGTTCGTCGCGCCGAAGACGCCGGGCGAGTACCCGTACGTGTGTACCTTCCCCGGTCACTGGCGGGTGATGTTCGGCACGCTGCACGTCGTGCCGAAGCTCGCCGACATTCCGCCGTCGGAACTCGATCCGGACATCGTCAGCAGCGACGTCAAGGTGCGGCCGTTCGTGCGCAACTGGACCGTCGAGGAGCTGATGCCAGAGTTGAAAGACCTGCAACGTGGCCGTTCGTTCGAGCGCGGCAAGGCGCTGTTTGCGGCGACGTCGTGCGTGCAGTGTCACAAGATCGGCAAGGAGGGCGGCATCATCGGGCCGGACCTCAACGAGATCTACAAGAAGCTCACCGACAAGAAATACACGCACGGCGAACTGCTCCGCGACCTCATCGAGCCGTCGAAGGTGATCAACGAGAAGTTCAAGACGTGGATCATCGAGACGGGCAAGGGCGAACTGGTGACCGGCGTGATCGTCAGCGAGGACAAGAAGACGATCAAGGTGGTCATCAACCCGCAGTTGCCGCCGCGCGAGATCGCCGTGGACGACATTGCGGAGAAACGCGAGTCGAAATTGTCGCTGATGCCACAGGGGTTGCTGGTGACGCTCGACCGCGATGAGATCCTCGATCTGCTGGCGTATGTAGCCTCGGGTGCTGATCCGGAGCATCCGGCGTTCGTGCGCCGCGACAAGCACGGCGGTCGGCCGCAGCACTGAGGCGCGTACTCAAGAGGCTGGAAACCGCTATCCCAATCCCGGTCGCCTCATGACTCGACTCTTCGTTGGAGGAAGGCCAATGTCCCGATTCCTGCTCTGCCTCGCCATCGCGAGCGCCCTGGCGGCGGCCGGTCCGGCACAAGACTTTGGTAAGCCGATCCAGGGCCAGGTTCAAATCGGCTTGCACGAGTTCACCCTGTCGCCCGACTCGGCGTATATCGTCAGGCTCTCGTCGAGGAAGTACCTCCACGACCTCTACCTCGGCGAGACGTTCACGCAGGTCGGAGCAACTACTTATCCGGACGAGAAGGGCGCGCAGAACGAGACGGGTGTTCGGGAGCTGTTCTGCAGTCCGGTCAAGGAGTGCAAGGTCGCGGTGCGCGTCACCCCAGCCGGCGGCTTGCCCGGCGGGCCACAGCCGTACACCCTCGTGGTGGAACGGCACAAGCTCAGCAAGAAACCGCTGCTCCAGGTGAAGGGCAAATTGACCGCGAAGGACCGCCCCGCGCCCGACAAGAGCATTGGGAAGCACTACCCGGTGCAGCTGGTCAAGGGGCGGCTGTACGTCGCGGAAATGACCATCGACGCGAAGGGTGAACTGGCCGCGCCCGGCTTCGGGCGCGCGGGCGAGCCCGCCGACTGGTCCAATTTCTTGACGGGTTCCGAGAAACGCGGCCACCCGGCCCGCTGTGTGTTCCGCCCGAAATACGACGGGAAGTACCACGCGATGGCGGAGCTGTTTGGCGACGTGGCGGAAGCCGGCTGCTCCTACACCTTGACGGTCTACCAGGAGACCAAAGACTGAGCGTCTGAGCCGGGC
The DNA here is from genome assembly GCA_035637055.1 of Gemmataceae bacterium. Lineage (GTDB taxonomy): Bacteria > Planctomycetota > Planctomycetia > Gemmatales > Gemmataceae > DASPXY01. The sequence continues at coordinate 4,585 of DASPXY010000159.1, forward strand.
TGACGTGAAGCGACGGACACCGCAGCCGCGCGAAAGGGATCCCGGCCATGCGCAGTTTCCTGGTCGCGTTGGCGTTCCTGACAATCGTGCCGGTGCGCTTCCGCACGATGCCCGACGCGGCGACGGTAGCGCGCTCGCGCTTCTGGTATCCCGTCGTGGCCGCGCTGCTCGGCGGAGCGCTTGGCGGTTGGACGGCTCTGCTCGCACTCTGGGGTCGGCCGCCGCTGGTTAGCGCCTTCCTCATTTTGCTCGCCTGGGTCATCCTGACGGGCACCCTGCATCTCGACGGTTTTTGCGACCTGTGCGATGGACTCTTCGGGGGACACACGCCAGAGGATCGGTTGCGCATCATGAAGGATCCGCACGTCGGCACGTTCGGGCTGGCGGGCGGGGTGTTGCTGCTGCTGGGCAAGTTCGTCCTGTTGAGCGAGGTAGTGCGGCGATCGGACGGACCTTGGGTGGTCGGCGGGGCAGTGGTTGTCGCGCGATGTCTGGCGCTCTGCATGGCCGCCATGTCGCGCTATCCGCGCCCGGAAGGGACCGGCAAGGCGCTCATCGATGCCGCGCGGCCGTGGGAGGCTGGACTGTTTCTCGCCCTTGCGGGGGCGGCGATGGTGGCGGTGCAGTTTGGCACGTGCCAGCCTGGCAGCTGGATCTGGCCGTTGCCCGCGCTGGCTGGCGTGAGTTTGTTGATCTGGGTCTGCCATCGCCGATTGGGTGGCGTCACGGGGGATTGCCTGGGCGCTGCCATCGAAGCAGCAGAAATGCTCTTCTTGTTCGGGGCTGTAGCCGCTGTGCCGAGAGAGGGGCTGAGATGAAGGACTATTACATCATCGTCTTCTACAGCGAAGCGGAGGAGTGCTACATCGCGGACATTCCCGACCTTAAATTCTGCTCCGCCTTCGGTGCGACCCCCGTTGAAGCAGTCCGCAAATTGGAAAAAGCCAAGAAGGCGTGGTTGGAGACCGCCAGAGAGCAAGGCAAACCCATTCCCGAGCCGCGCTACCGTCCCGCAATTTATCAGGCCGGCCCCTGACGCACACAGCCGGAACACCGCTAAATCTCCTCCCAGCCTGGGCGCGGTTCTCGCCACTGTCGTTCCCCCGCGGGAACGATCCAGAGATCCATAGGAGCCAACTTCATACCTGGCATCCCCGGCGCCACCCCGCCCGGCAGCCGGTAGGTTGCCTTCAATGGGCGGAGCATGTCCCGCAACACCTTCCGCAGTTCGACATCCTTCTGAGCTGGCACGTAAACGGTAGCCAAGAAGATGTCCTTGACACCCCTCTCTGCGAATGCTGGCCAGGCTGCTTTCGTTCGACCTGCGGTGTGAAACTGAGGGCATTGCTTGATCACTTCGGCTTCCAGCGCCTGCCAGACGTCTCCGAGTGGCCCCGGACCAATCGCTTTGTTAATGGTAATCTTCTGCACCAGGCCTGCGCGCCTCTCCAGTTCTTCCGCTTCCGCAGCCAGGAGAGAATTGAACCAGAGTCCCACCAGGAACAGCAGCGCACAAGGCGTCACCAGTAACAGAGTGAGGGCTATGCGAAACATCGTTGGCCTCCCCGGACCGGCCATTCATCTCTTCGCAGGCCAGGTGCTCGACTGCGCGACCGTGACGATCAGCAACGCGAGCAAGCCGACCGCAGCCAGCACGGCGCCCATGCCAATTGTCCCCGCGTGCGATTTGACGGCGATCATGAGAAAGGCGAGCGTTTGCAGCAGTCCACCGACCGTCAGCGTCAGCGGCACGGCAGGATGGACATTTCGTGCGGCGTACCATCGCAGCCAGGCGCCGCCCGCCGCCCCGATCGCCGCGACGACGGCGAGCCAGTTCGGCCCCCAGATGCCGCAATAGTACAACGACCCGCTCCACCCCGTGACGGTGCCCGTCACGCCGAAGACGCGCCCCAGGCCCGGCTCGACCGTTCCCGTGATCGTCACCCACGGCAGCGACGCCCCCACGACCACGACCGCAGCCGCCAGCGACGCCCCGAGTGGATAGAGCAGCATCGGTACTCAGCGCCCCTTGTCCTTGCTGAAGTCCGGCATGCGGCCCGCCGATACGTCCGCCTCCCACTCATCCAGCAGCGGCCAGGCGATGGCGCACGTCCCGAAGTCCGCCATGTACTGGTACTGCGTCAGCCGATCGATCGCCTTCTGCAGAATGCGGTTGTCACGCCGGAACACCGGCCCATGACTGGGGAGCAGGAACGCGGAATCGTCGGCCTTGA
>DASPXY010000160.1:0-5375 GCA_035637055.1 Gemmataceae bacterium
GATCCATGAGGTGGGCGGCGAACGAGAGCGGCCGGCAGACGGTGCAGACAACGGCGATGGGCTTGCGGCCTGCGGGTGTCGGCGGCGTCGGCCGTGCGCGTGAGGGTGCCGGCTGAGGCGCAACGGTTTCCGCAGCGCTCAAGGTGCCGGTGAGGGTCAAGGCAGCCGCCTGGGCGAGGAACTTGCGGCGCGAGCAGCGAATTTTGCGATCTTCCATAGCCGGAACTCGGAGCGTGGGACACAGATCGTCCGCCTCTTCCGTTCTACCTCAACGGCGGCGCGGCCGCAAGTCGTCGGCGCCGCTATAGTGATGGAGGGTGTCCAGCCCACGGGTTGCAACCCGTGGGCTGGACATCCTCCAGGAGAAGGACCGCTGCCCATGTCTTCCGTCGATCCGACCATTCTCGGCTCTGCCCCGGCCCTGCGCGAGAGCGATGCCAACCTCGATCCGCTGGCGCTGTTTCGCCTGTGGTTCGAGGAGGCGCAGGCGGCGGACCTGCCGCACCCGGAAGCGATGACCCTGGCGACAGCGACCGTCGATGCCGAGCCGTCGGCGCGGATGGTGCTGCTGCGCGGGTTCGACGACCGCGGGTTCGTCTTCTTCACCAATCACGACAGCCGCAAGGGGCGCGAACTGACGACAAATCCGCGTGCCGCGCTCGTCTTCTACTGGGCGCAGCAGGATCGGCAGGTGCGCGTCGAGGGGCAGGTCGAGCCGGTGAGCGCAGAGGAGTCGGACGCTTACTTCGCCAGCCGGCCGCGCGGCAGCCAGCTTGGGGCGTGGGCCTCGCCGCAGAGCGAGATCATCCCGGGCCGTGAGTTCCTGGCGGCACGGATGCGCGATCTGGAGCGCCGTTACCGCGACGGCGACGTGCCGCGGCCGCCGCACTGGGGGGGCTGGCGTGTCGTGCCGCAGGTGATCGAGTTCTGGCAGGGACAGCCGAACCGGCTGCACGATCGTCTGTGCTATCGCCGGCGCGGCGAGGGCTGGTCGCTGGAGCGACTGGCGCCTTGAGAACGCGGTTGAAGCCAATAACCTCTTTTCGGAGGGAAAATCATGTCAATGCGCCTGTCCTGGTGGCCGTTTGGCCGTGATCTTCTCCTTGCGATCGGCCTGGTCGCGACGCTCAGCGCTGTGACGGCCCTTGCAGCGCAACCGTCCGTGGTGGTCGTCAGCAATCCGGTGGAGCGCGAGGTCACCGACTACGCGGATTTCACGGGCCGTCTGACGGCTGTACAAACGGTGGACATTCGGCCGCGCGTCAGCGGTTTTCTCCAGAAGGTACACGTGCAAGGTGGGGCTCTGGTGAAGGAGGGCGAGGTGCTCTTCGAGATCGACTCCCGGCCCTACCTGGCGGCATGGGAGAGGGCGAAAGCGGAACTGGCGCAGCACGAAGCGCGGCGGCGGTTCCTCGATGCCGAGTACCAACGGGCGCTCAAGCTGCAAGCGGCGAAGGCGATCAGCCAGGAAGACGTCACCAAGATCGCCGCGGACCGTGCCCAGGCCGAAGCCGCCCATCAGCTGCGGAAGCTGGATGCGGACCGCGCCAGACTGGATTTCGATGCCACCAAGGTACGCTCGCCGCTCAACGGCCGCATCGGTTTACCACGGGTCACGGCGGGGGACCAGGTAAGCAGCGGGGCGAACGCGACCACGCTGGCGACCGTGGTCAGCCTGGATCCGATCGGTGTCACCTTCGACGTGGACGAGCGGACCTTGCTGCGGATGTTGCGAGATTCGCGCGAGGGCAAGAAGGTTGGCCCGACGCCGCTGGCCATCGGCCTCGCTGACGAGAAAGGGTTCCCCCACAAGGGCCTGCTGGAGTCGGTGGACAATCAGGTTGACCCAAAGACCGGCACGATTCAGGTGCGCGGGGTTCTCCCCAAACCCAAGGGGCTCCTCATGCCGGGCCTGTTCGCGCGCGTGCGGTTGCCCGTCGGGGCGCCCCGCAAGGTTCTCCTCGTGAACCGACGAATCGTTGATACTCCCGACTGGCTCAAGAAGGATCGCCCGCGCTCGGCGACGGGAGCGGTTGTCTGGGTAGTGAACGCAAAGAACGTCGTCGAGAACCGAGAGGTAACTGTCGGCCAGCTCCACGGTGACATGCGCGTTGTCGAGGCGGGCCTGCGAGCCGATGACCTGGTGTTCGTTGATGGTCCGAAGGGCACCATCCGCGCCGGCGACACCGTCACAGTCCGCCGCGATCCCATGCCGGAAGCGAAGAAGCCTGTTGAGAAATAGCCCACTCACCGACCGCAGACCAGAATCAGGAAGAGGCAGGGTAGGAGATTGCCCCTGTCAACGACAAGTGCCGTCACCACAAGTTGCTGTGATGACGGCTCTTATGGCTTACGGGAGTGTATGGGAATCGAACCCACAGACGACTTTCTTCAAGCCGCCCACTGGTTTTGAAGACCAGGGCCACCACCAGATGTGCAAACACTCCCAAAGTTCCAACGAGGGATTCCACCCTGGGGAGTGAGGGCTTGGCCGCTCCGCCGAAACTTATCCCTCCTCACCATACAGAGGGAGGAGAACGCAAACAAGAGGAGGCGCTGGTTGGGCGCGGTTGGATCGTTGCGTGGGGCTGCTGCGGCCCAACGCAGGCGGGGCCGGCCATCAGGGCTACAGAACCGTATCCTCGGGCCGCTTGCCGACGAGGAAGTTCATGATCCTGCGCCAACCCGTCTGGCGTTCCTGCTGCAAGGTCTCCATGCGCCGGCAGAGCCAGGCGTGAACGTCCTCGCCGTTGCGCTTGGGAGTCTCTCCTGCCCTCGCCGCGGTTTCCCCCAGACCGGCGGTTGGGGCTCCCTGCGAGGCGGCAGGGACATTATCCTTTTCGCGGGGAGGAAATGTCGGCTGTGCTGGGCGGGAGGCGGGTGGCGCGTGGCGCGTGGCGGGAGAAGCAGAGGAGTCTGTGTCTGTTCCCGCCACCGGCTTCCCGCCCGATGCCTGCAATTTGCTCAGTTCCGCCTGCACGTCGCGCAATTCTCGATTGAGTTGGTTTTGCCGTTCGATCTCCTCGCGGAGCAATCCCGCCTGATCCTTGTGCAAGGTGCTGAACATCTGAAACATTTGCAGCACGGCCTGCTGGAACTGATCGAACATCTGCTGCTGCATCGCGTTGAATTGATTGAGCAGCGGAAACACGAACGCCCCGATGCCTTGCTCCTGAAAATCCCTCGGGCGCGCGAGCGCCTGCCCCTGTCCCTCCAGCGGAGGGGTCGGCAGCACCTCGGCGAAGGGCGGCAGAATCACCGGGCAGGGCGGCAGGGCCGGGCCGGGCAAAGGCGGAACCGCAGGAGATGCGCTTTCCTGTGCTGACTTGCTCAACGCAGGCGTGCCAGGCGCCGCTGTCCCGTCCTCAAGATAACCGGACGGCGGGACCGCGGCGAGTTTCGGGCTCTCGTAACGCAGGCGGATCGAAAGGGTGCCGAGCTGCAGGAGGTCGCCATCCTCCACGAGGGCATAGCGCGACCGGACACCGTTGAGGCAGATCCCCTCCCGACCCAGCAGATCGACGATCCAGAGGCCCCCCGGAGTCAACACCAGGCTACACTGGAAGCGGGCCAGCTTCCCAGCGGTGATGCGCACCTTGCAGTCCGACGAACTTCCCACCAGGGCGAGCAGTCGATCCAACCGCCAGCGCAGCCGCACCGAGTCACCCCGCAAGAACTCGAGCAGGACCGGCGAAATCCCCAGTTGGGTCGCCGAACCCGAGGCCAGGGGGTTGACCCCGGAAAGAGTCGCCGTCGGCGCGGGGGCAGGGCCGCGGAGCAGACGCACGTTCTGACGGCCGATCCGAATGGCCTGCTTCTCCAACAGCCAGCGTGGGCCGGGTTCGCCGCCCTCCGGAGCGCCGGACGTGCCGTCGAGATCCACGCAATAGACCTGACCGGCGATCACCTGCAAGTACGTGTGCCGGCGGTGGACGCGCGGGTCTTTGAGAGGGAGGTCAGCACTGGCCAGCCGCCCGACCACGGCAAACGGCTGCTGCAAGGCACGCCGCAGATCCGCTCCGCCAGCGCTCCCGTCAATATCGAGGAGCAGGGGGCGCGTGGCCCCGCAGGCACTCATGAACGCTTCGAGCGAGTACTTGTTCAAGATCGTTCCTCTTCAGGCGGTGGTTCGGTGTGAGTTGTCCGCGAAGGCAGAACCCTGTCTTCGCGGACAACTCACACCGAACCACCGCTCATGCCGTGCCCATCATGCCATATTTATGCAACTTTTTGTAAAGTGCCATGCGGCTAATGCCGAGTTCGGCCGCCGCACGCAGACGGTTGTTGTTGTGTTTTTCCAGCGCTTCCGTGATGCGTAAGATTTCGGTATCTTGTTTCACCTTCGTCAGGGTCACTCGGTCGGCGCCGGGAAGAGGCAGTCGGGCTGCCCGGAGTATCGGCCGCTGCGGCGACTGCCAGCCGGTAACCGCGGAAATGGCCTCGGGGAGATCGCGCAGCTGGATTTCGCTGCCAGGGCAGAGGGCGACGGCGCGCTCGATGACGTTGCGCAGTTCGCGAATGTTGCCCGGCCAGTTGTACTCCTCCAGGGCTTCCAGGGCGTCCCGGGCAATCTGATCAATGGGACGGGCATTGCGGGCGGCGAACTCGGCGACGAACTTGTTCGCCAGCGGCGCAATCGCAGCGCGCCGCTCACGGAGCGGGGAGAGGTAGAACCCGACCACGTTGAGCCGGTAGTAGAGGTCAGCGCGGAAGCGGCCCTCGACGACCTCCCGCTCCAGCGGCGTGTTAGCCGCAGTGATCAGGCGGGCCCGCAACGGCAGCGACTTGTTGGAACCCACCGGCTCGAACACGCGCTCATCGACGGCCCGCAACAGTTTGCTCTGGAGTTCGCGGGGCAGCGAATTGATCTCGTCGAGCAGCAATGTTCCGTTGCCGACCGCGGCGAACTTGCCCACGCGATCGCGCTCCGCTCCGGTAAAGGCACCCTTGACGTGGCCGAACATCTCGCTCTCGATCAACGTGGGCGACAGGGCGCCGCAATCGATCACCAGGAACGGCTCGTCGCGCCGCGGGGACAGTTCGTGAACCAGACGCGCCAGGCGGGTCTTACCCGTTCCGGTTTCGCCGGTAAACAGGAGCGTTGTGTCCTGCGGCCCGACCCGGCGAATCTGCTCCATCAACTCTACCATTTCCGGCGCCAGGACGAAGTGGAAGGGATCCTGCCCGTTGAACGCACCGACCGCGGCCGCACCCTTCTGGCGGAGCCCGAACCGAGCACGCAGCGTGAGCGTGTCCATCAAGTACGTCAAACGTCCCGACCCCAGGGGCAGCCCCAGGTAATCGGTCGCACCCGCGCGCAGGAAGGCGACCGCCTGATGGTCCTGGTACTCATCGCTGAGCAGGACGGTGGCACA
>DASPXY010000161.1:0-3173 GCA_035637055.1 Gemmataceae bacterium
GCGTAGACGTCCCCCTCGGCGTGGTGGCCCAGCGCCTTGTCCAGCGCCGACACGGACGCCTGGAAATCCGTGATCGTCTTCGTCAGCGACTTGAGCAGGTCGGCCTGCGACGAGTTGTCCACCCCCGCCGCCTTGGTCGCATTGACCGCCGTCGCCACCTCCACCTGATAGCGCAGCGCCGCCGGCAGGATCATCGTCCGCCCCATCATCGACATCAGCTGCCCTTCGATGGTGACCGTCTTGACGTAGGTCTCGCTGAGGATGTTGTAGCGGCTCTGCAACTCGCGTTCGCTGTAGACCCGATACTTCGTGAACAGGTCGATCGTGTCCTTGCGCAGGATGACCGGCAGGACGTCCACGGTGTTCTCCAGATTCGGCAGCCCGCGCTGCTGGGCTTCCTTCCGCCATTCCGTGGTGTAATTGTCGCCGTTGAAGATGACCTTTTTGCTCTCCTTGAGGATGCCCGGCAGCAAGTCCTGGATGGCTTTGTTGAGATCCTTGCCGGCCTGGACTGCCTTTTCCAGGTTGGTCGCGATGAGGTCGAGCGACTCGGAGACGATGGTATTCAGCACCGTGTTGGGGCCAGAGATCGACTGCGAGGCGCCGACGGCGCGGAACTCGAACTTGTTGCCGGTGAAGGCAAACGGACTGGTGCGGTTGCGGTCGCCCGCGTCGCGCGGCGGCTTCGGCAGCACGCTGACGCCGATCTCCATGAAACCGCCCTGCTTCGTGCTCTTGGGCGTTCCCTGCTCCAGCTGATTCATCACGTCCTGCAGCTGATCCCCGAGGAAGATCGAGATGATGGCTGGCGGCGCCTCGTTGGCGCCGAGGCGGTGGTCGTTGGCGGCCCCACACACCGAAACGCGCAGGAGTTCAGGGTATTTCGCGACGGCGCGAATGACCGCCACGCAGAAGACCAGGAACTGGGCGTTGTCGTGCGGCGTCTCGCCGGGGTTGAGCAGGTTCTCGCCGGTGTCGGTGGACATCGACCAGTTGTTGTGCTTGCCCGAGCCGTTGATGCCGGCGAACGGCTTCTCGTGCAGCAGACACGCCAGACCGTAATTGTCGGCCGTGCGGCGCAGGATCTCCATCGTCAACATCTGGTGGTCGGTGGCGAGGTTCGAGTCCTCGAAGATCGGCGCGATCTCGTACTGGCTGGGGGCGACCTCGTTATGCCGCGTCTTGACCGGCACGGCGAGTTTGAACAACTCGGCCTCGGCCTCGGCCATGCACGCCAGCACGCGGTCGGGGATGGTGCCGAAATACTGGTCTTCGAGTTCCTGGCCCTTGGGCGGCTTGGCGCCGAAGAGCGTACGGCCGGCGTTGATCAGGTCGGGGCGGGCGTAGTAGAAATTCTTGTCGATCAGGAAGTATTCCTGCTCGGGGCCGACCGTCGTGAAGACCTTCTTGGCATCCTTGTTGCCGAAGAGTCGCAGCACGCGCAGGGCCTGCGTCGAGAGGGCCTCCATCGAGCGGAGCAGGGGCGTTTTCTTGTCGAGGGCCTCGCCGGTCCAGCTGAGGAAGGCCGTCGGAATGACGAGTGTGGCGCCATTGGGGCCTTCGTGGAGGAAGGCGGGGCTGGTCGGATCCCAGGCGGTGTAGCCGCGGGCCTCGAAGGTGGCGCGAATGCCGCCGGACGGGAACGACGAGGCGTCGGGTTCGCCGCGGACGAGTTCCTTGCCGCTGAACTCGGTGATGGCCTTGCCGTCGTTGGTCGGCTGCAGGAAGCTATCGTGCTTCTCGGCGGTCAGCCCGGTCATGGGCTGGAACAGGTGCGTGAAGTGCGTCGCGCCCTTTTCCATCGCCCAGTCTTTCATGGCGGTAGCGACGTTGTCGGCGATGGCCGGATCGAGGGTCGCCCCCTGCTTGATGGTCTTCTGCAGGGCGCGGAAGACAGGTTTTGGCAGGCGCTGGCGCTGGACTTCCTCGTTGAAGACGTTCGCGCCGAAGAGGTCTTTGAGGTGGGTTTCTTTGAAGTTGACGCGATTGAGGCGGTGCTTCGCCGTGGTGATCGCCTGGATGGCCTGCTGGCGGATGGTCGCTGATCCCATTCTGGGGGTGTCTCCACGAAGGCGGGCACTGAAACCGTGGGACAAATGTGGCACACCAACCCGAAGCGTAAGCGAGGGAACGACGTATCCCTCGCTTACGCTTCGGGTTGGTGTGCGGTTGTCCCGCTGTCGTGGGTCCGCCGACTCATCGGGAGCGGTCTTGGGAGAAGGCCCAGCGCCGATCCCGCTCATTCTCGGCGCTGAGTTGGGAGAGTTCTGTTTTGTTTACGATCCGCCGCCGGGCGCGACCAGAGATTTTTCTCTTGACATCCCCCCCACTTCCGAAGGAAAGTAAAAGGAGCGAAGGATAATCAAACTCCTACCCCAACCAGGTGCCTGTTTGCCCTCCCGCCGTCCGCCGAGAACACCGCCGAATCTGAGCGCTGCTGTTGACCGCCCACTCCGTGCAGCCTTGACGACAACCTGGGGTGATGTATCCATAACTTGAACGGCCTCGGACCGTCGCACGATCTCCGGCTCGGATTTTCGACCCCGAACGCGAGTTCCCCATGATGCGCAAACCGTCCCAGCAGGCCAACTCGGTTCCCACATCAAGGATCGATAACCCTTTCGAGGTGACCATTCTCAGCAAAGGTTTGGCGCTCGTGTTCGTTTGTGGCCTCGTGGTCTCCCTGTCGGGCTGCCAGGGCCACGAAGAGATCCGTTCGTATCAGGTGCCGCGCGAGCAGCCCCTGCGCATGCTCGGAGCGATCGTCCCTCATGGCGAGGTGGTCTGGTTCGTCAAGCTGGTCGGGCCGGAACCTGCCGTCGAGGAGCAGAAACAGCAGTTCCGCGATCTGGTCCTTTCCTTCCGCTTCGACGACAAGGCGGGACTGCCGTTGACCTGGACCACCCCCAAGGGCTGGCGCGAAGTGCGCGATGATCGGCGCTACGGCACCTTCCAGATCGGCCCGAAAGAGGACGGCCTGGAAGTCACCGTCTTCGACCTTGGCCGCAAAGGGGGGGGAGGGTCGGTCCTGGCGAACGTCAATCGCTGGCGCGGCCAACTCGGCCTTTGGCCTACTACCCCGGGGGAACTGACGGGGCTTCCCGTCCTGGGCCCGAGTAGCCTGGGATTGCTGGGAGGCCCTTCGGGGCAGAGTCCATTTCTGGCGACTTCGA
>DASPXY010000162.1:0-9778 GCA_035637055.1 Gemmataceae bacterium
CCGTCCCGTCGCTGGCGCTCCGGGCTTGTGTCAACTCAACCCGCGTCGAGGATACCTTCACTCCTGGTGCCAGATCGGGTTGACTACTTGCCAACGTGTCCGCGACACGTCTCCTTTGTCCAGAAAGCGGACCGTCCGCGCAAGGCGCGCCGCCTGCGCTGGCGCGGTCCGGAGTTTGCAGGGATGGTGTTGGTTCTACCGTCGCGGCCTTCGAGGTGTCGGGGCCGCGAATTGCTCTGTTCGCAACGTAAGGTAGCAACCCTCGTGCCAACAGTCGCCGTGGGCAATGGGGTGAGAATGCAGGCGCAAGTCTTGATCAGGCAAAAGATTGCGTACGTCATTCTGAGGAAGATGAGTTCGCCAGCGCCAGGCCGCGCAACTTTGGCGGGGGTGCCTGACAGTCGGAGTCAGTTTGGCAGTCTGGAAACGATGTCACCAGCGAATCCAATCGCTGGCAGATACCCTCTAATCACTCAGGCCGTCGCCGGCTTGCGGGCGCTTTGACATCCCCTTGACCCTCGTTAGAATAGGGCAGACACCTTCGGATTTTCTGCGAAAGGAGAGGTGCCGCGTGAAACTGCTGGTGGCCATTCCTATCTATAATGAAGAGCGGCACCTGGAAGGCGTGCTGCGCGAGGTGCGACGTTACAGTCCGGCGATCCTCGTCGTCAATGATGGCTCGACCGACCGCACCGCCGACTTGCTCGCCCAGCAAGATGACCTCGCCGTGATCACCCACGCCAGGAACCAGGGCTACGGCGCCGCCCTCAGTTCCGCGTTCGCCTACGCCCTCCAGCATGGCGTCGATGTCCTGGTCACGATGGACTGCGACGGCCAGCACGAACCAAGCCGCATCGCCGTGCTGCTCGAGGCCATCCACAACGCCGACATCGTCTCCGGCAGCCGTTACCTGCGCGACTTCCGCCAGGACACCCTGCCGCCGCAGGATCGGCAGCAGATCAATCGCCAGATCACCGCGGAACTCAACGAGGCCCTCGGCCTGCAGCTGACGGACGCTTTCTGCGGGTTCAAGGCGTACCGCAGCGCCACGCTGGCGAAATTGCATATCACCGAAAAGGGCTGGGGCATGCCGTTGCAGTTGTGGGTGCAGGCCGCCCACGCGGGCCTGCGTATCAAGGAGGTCGGCGTGCCGCGTCTGTATCTCGACCCCAACCGCGCGTTTGGCGGCATGCTCAACGATGCGGAGGAGCGCCTGGCCTACTACCGTCGCGTGATCGCCGACGCTCTCGCCCAGGTTCGCGGGCCGTGCGCGGTGCTGGAACCGCAACTGTGGTCATGCCGTTCGTCTGGAGGGAGTTGTCGGTGAGCAGTCCACAGGCGTTTCGGGGGGCTCGCCCAGCGGAGTACCGCACGGCTCGCCCCCCTCGGGATCGTCTGCGGGCGCCGCGCGAGGATCGGGAAGTCGTGGCCGAGCCGTCGCTCGGACAGGTGCCCACGCTCCTCGACGACAACCGGCGCCTTCTGGCCCAGGCCGGCGTCCACCTGCTTGGCCGTCCGCTCGACGAACTGCGGCGCGAGGCGCGGGCGAGCGCCCTGCACGCGGCGCGGGCTTACTTCACTACCGCCGGGGAGCCATTGCCCGACGCGGCGACCGACTCGTTGTTGCTCGCCGGTCATCAGCCGGAATTGTTTCATCCCGGGGTCTGGGTGAAGAACTTCGCCCTCAATGGCCTGGCTCGCCGTCATAGTGCCACACCGCTGAACCTCGTCGTGGACAACGATACTGCCCGAACGACTCTCCTGCGCGTGCCCAGTCCTCAGCACGATAACAGCGGCTCGGACGGAGCGGCGGCGGCTCGCTCTCGGTTCGCGTCCATTCCGTTCGATCAGTGGGTGCAGGAAGCACCCTACGAGGAGCGGCCGGTGCGTGACGAGGAACTCTTCGCCAGCACGCCCGAACGTGTCCGTGCGGCCCTTGGCGGTGTCGCGTTCGAGCCGCTCCTCCCCGCGTTCTGGCTCGAAGTGCTCAGCCAGGCGCGGCGCACTCCCCTGCTCGGGGAGCGCTTCGCTGCGGCACGCCGTGCCATCGAGCGCCGCTGGGGCTGTCACAATTTCGAGTTGCCCGTCAGCACGCTCTGCGGCACACCGTCATTCGCGTGGTTCGCAGGCCACCTTCTCGCCCATTTGCCCCAATTTCACTCCTTTTATAACGAGGCAGTGCGCCGCTATCGGCGGACGTACGGCATCCGCAGCCGCAACCACCCGGTGCCGGACCTGGCGACGAATGGCGATTGGCTCGAGACGCCGTTCTGGGCCTGGCGAACGGGGCAGGGGCGGCGCCGGCGGCTGTGGGCGCGCCGGGCGGGGGCGGCGCTGGAACTCCGCGCCGGGGACGAGCTATGGCCGTCGCTTCCCTTTCCAGAGGATGGCGGTACGCAGGGCCTCGTGAGCGCCTGGCAGGAGTTGCACAACGCTGGTCTGAAGATCCGCAGTCGCGCCCTGACCACGACGCTGTACGCTCGGGTGTTCCTGGCGGACCTGTTCATTCACGGCATCGGCGGCGGCAAGTACGACGAACTCACTGACGAATTGATCCGCCGCTTCTACGGCGTGGAGGCCCCGGGCTTCCTGGTGTTATCCGCGACGCTGCTGTTGCCGCTGGCAGACGCCGCGCGGCGGACCGATTGTCGAGGGTTGAAAAACACCTTACGCGATCTGCATTATAATCCCCAGCGACACCTCGGCCCCGAGGCGGCGTCGGGAGAGTTGGTGGCGCGGCGGCAGGAGCTGGTTGGGATGCAACCCACGGATCGAACCGGGCGGCGCGAGCGCTACCGCCAACTGCGACGGCTGACGGAGGCGCTGCGGCCTTACGTCGCCGGGCGCGAGGAGGCCGTCCGGCAGGAACTGATGCGGTGCGTTGAGGAGGTCCGCACAGCGGCAGTGCTGCGGCGACGCGATTACGCTTTTTGTCTCCACCCGGAAGTATCGCTGCGACCGTTCCTCACGGGCTTCCTGAGTCCCGAGACCTGCTGAACGAGCGGCGGGGTTTATCCCCGCCGTCTTGAGTTCAAGACGGCGGGGATAAACCCCGCCGCTCGTCCGCTTTCCCTTTTCCCTGCGACTATGGAGAGAAAAAAGAACCCCTGACGAACCGGGTGGCCCGTCAGGGGGTTGGCTGGAGGGCTGCGACTCTCCCGAAGGCGTCGTCACGCCTCGGCAAAGCCGCGCAGAATTGCGAATCGCTTCGCAAGACCCTTGTCCTCTCTGCCGTTTGGCAATTGGCCCTCCCTTCGGTAACCTGGCGATCCGCGGCGGGCGGCTGACGGACCCATGGCTTTGCGTCCCCGCCTTGCGACGGGTTTGCCCTTTCGAGGAGACAAGGTTAACACCGCTGGTCGATAACCAGGGTTCAATCGCAAGGGTAGGTTGCGAAGTCGAGCAAGTCAACCTCACGGCGGCTAGCCTTGCCGCCGTGAGGACACCACGGAAGCAATCATTTCTTGCTGACCACGAACAACCGATCAATATCGGCGTCCGGCAGTTCCTCGACGCCGTCGTTGGTGTCGATGATCAGGGCGACGTTGCTCGGCGTCACCCACACCAGGTGATTGCCCAGCATCAGCACTGGCCGCACGCCCGGCTGGCGTTCCAGCAGGCGGAAGTAGGCGTTGCTCATCGCCTTGATGGTGACGGTCTTCATCTTGGCGTCGAAGCCCTCGTCGATCCAGACGCCGCCGATCTCCAGACAGTTCCGATTGGCGACGCGCCGCACCGCCGACGTCTTCAGGCGCGTTTCCGTGCGCAGTTTCTCGGTGATCACTGCCAGGTCAACACCCGTTTCACCGGCCTGGACCTCGTCCTTGGCGTCGCGCGACAGCGCGTCGAGGGCCTTGAGGAGCGTCTTCCTCTGCGCACCGGCCTCCTTCATCGCCTTCGCCTCGCCAGCCTTGGCATCGCCGTCCTTGGCTTTGGGGTCGGCCTTGTCAAACCGTTCCTGCTCGAACTTGCCGCGGTCATCGCCGAACCCGCCCGGCCCCCCTTCTTGACCGCCGCCGGAACCGGTGCCCTTGCTCTTGCCGAGGCCCTTGGCAAAGTCACCCACCTTCTTTGCCGGTCCACCCCCCGAATGCGGTCGCAGCGCCGCCGGTGCCTCCTTCTTTTCCGGCACCCGGAAAGCGACGTCCGGCAGTCGCGGGGTAGCGGAAGCCACCGGCACCGGAGCATCGGGGACGATCAGGTAGCTCGTGTAGGGCGTGGTGATGCCGTAGCGCTTCGCCAGGACGACCACCTCATCGACCAGTTCCTTCTTCGAGCCATTGACGCGAATCTGGTCGAGCATGTAGCCGACCTTGCGCCGCGCCCACAGATCCTCGACGAAACTCTTGTCGTCCTTCGTCTTGTCGGGGAAGTTGACCTCGTAGACGAACTCCTTGTCGAGTTTGCCGACGCTGCCGGTCAGCTTGATCGCCGCATGGCCCTTGCCGCTGTAGCGACCGAGCACGACGAGCTGCGTCCCGTGGAACAGGTCGGGCAGCTGCGGCGGGTACACTTCCGCGATCTTGACGTCCGGCCCGACGTGCAGTTTCAGGCCCGTCAGGACCGGGTTGCTGATCTTGCTGTAGAGATTGCTCACCTTGTGCTCGATGTCCTCATGCTCGCGGACGTAGGTGCTCAGGGCGCGGCTCTGTTCGGCGAGCTGATCGAGGAAGGTGGCGTGGACATCGTCACCGACACCGAAGGTGAAAATACGGGTGTTAGCGGTGTTCTTCGCCAGGATGTTTTTCTGGATGCGATCGACGTTCGTTTCGCCGATGGTGGGCCGGCCATCGGTGAAGAAGACGATATTAAAGGTCCGCGTATTATCGCTGGTGCGCTGGGCGAGGGCGGCGGTCAGGGCGTCATTGATCGCGGTGCCGCCGCTGGCTTCGAGGTTATCGACCCACTTCCGCGCCTGGGTAAGTTGATCGCTCGTGGCGGGCAGGAGCTTGTCGCTGTAGGTGTTGACCGTGGTGGCGAAGTTGAGGAGGTTGAAGCGATCGTTTTCGCCGAGATTGCTGAGGCAGTATTTGAGGGCGTTGCGGGCCTGGGTCATGCGTTTGCCGCGCATGCTGCCCGACGTGTCGAGCACGAATACCATGTCGCGCGGGATCTGCTGCGACTTCGACAGCTCGGCCCTCGGCGAGATTAGCAGCATGAAATAGCCGTCGCTGTCGGCGATGGGCCGATGCGTCAGCGCCGTCAGGCCGACGTCCTTGTTGCCCACCGTGAAGTACAGGTGGAAGTCGCGATCGAGGATCGCCTGTTCCTTCTCGAAGTTGATGACGGCCTCGCGATCATTGGGCCGCGTCATGGTAATGGCGTGCGTCTGACTGTAGATGTTCTGCAGCCGATGCTGCGATTTCAGGTGGACCGTGAGGCTGAACTTGTCGAGCGTTTCGACCGCCTTGCCGTCGCTTTTGAGGGGGTAGACATACTCGATGACGCCGTTTTCCTGTTCGGCGACGGAGGTGTAACTGATGCTGATCTTCTGGTCGCCCTTGGGCGGCACGGGGAAGACGCGCATGCGGAACAGGTTGTTGCCCATGTACTCGAGCAGACCGGGATCCTGCGTGCGCTGCACGATCGACTGATAAATCTGGCGAGCCTTGTCGGCCTCGACCAGTTCGCCCGCCATCTCCTTGCCGTCGACGTACATGGTGAACTTGCGGACGCTGGCGCCCTTGGGGACGGGGAAGACGTAGGTGGCTTCGAGTTGGCGGTCGGTGTGGTTGCGGAAGGTCTGTTCGACCTTGGTCACCGCTACCTGATCCTCAATGGCGACGCTCACGTGATGATTGAGCATCGCGAGGGGAGGCACTTTCCTTTCCGTGGGGATGAGCAGGCCGCGCGCATGGGCGGGGGCCGCCATCGCCAGCAGCAGCAGGATGGGCACGAAGCGTCGCATGGGTACACCCTTTCAGATAGGAGGGCAGAGTTTCCTCATCTACTCGACGAGTGAGGCGGCAGGATCGTTTTCCCTCCTTCAAGTCTGGCCCGCAAGTAGAGGAAGCGACATCAGGGGTTCGTGCCGTTTCGGCGCCCTTTCTTTTGCGGCTTATGGAGTTGTTCGAGTTCGGCACGCAACCTGGCTGCCTCTTGTTCCGCTGCCAGGCGTGCCTTGTGTTCCTCATCGGCGCGACGTGCTTCGTCCTCGGCGCGACGTGTCGCCTCGTCGGCGCGGCGTGTCTCGGCATCGGCGCGACGGTTGGCCACCATCAGTTTCTGTTGCAGTTCACCCGGCAACGGCAGGAGTTCCCCGCGGAACCAGAACCGCACCCAGCCGTCGAGCAGCGCCAACTCCAATTCCAGTTCCGGAATCGCGTAGCGTTCGTCAGCGTTCGGCTTGACGGACACGTACTTCTTGCCGGTGAGGTGGTAGAGCGTCAACTCCTGGTTGTCGGGGTAGAACAGCAGGTAGTACGGCACTTTCAATTGGCGCTCGTACTTGCCGAAACTCGTCTCGTAATCCTTGCGCTTGCTGCGCTTGGAGACATACTCCATCACCCAGAACGGACCCACGGGCTGCAGGGGCAGGTCATAACTCGTGTCGGCCTTGATGGGCTTGTCCCAGACAACGGCCATATTGTCCGGCACGACCTGGCCGGGGCGCCGACGCCCTTTGCGGGGGTACTGAACGAGTAATTCGTTGAAAACCTGCACCTCGGGGCGGAACACGGCGACCAGCGCCAGGCTTGCGAGGGTGATCGCGCGTTGGGTGGCCTGGACCGTCGGTTCCATGAAATGCTCCGGGGGTAGGCTCCGCAGGTATTCGTCGGCGGCCTGCTCGTAGACAAACCGAAGGAGGCCCTGCGGTACGGTAGAGGACATAGTACTCTCCCACAGAGGGAATAGATGAATGCGCGGAGTGTACCAACTTCGGGATGGAGGCGGAAGACGAGGTGCGCAGGCGTGAGGAGAGAGGAAAGCGAAGAGTGATGAGGGGTTCCACTCATCGCTCTTCGCTCGCGGCTTCTCGCAGATTACTTGCCGTCTTTCGGCGGCGCTAACTTGCCGGACATCAAGTCGGCGAGCAAGGGCTGGATTACCTCGGCGGGCGTCGCGTAACTCATCACGCGGCCGGCGCGGGCGATGTTGATGCCGACGACATTGCCGTCGAGATCGACCAGTGGACCACCGCAGTCCTCCGGGTTGATCACCGTGTCATGCTGCAGCACCGTTGGGAAGCCGGTGCGGCGCTTGCTGAGGCGGCTGCCGAGGTTGTTCTGGAAATCGGCGCGCGCTTGATTCGGCGGGCGCTTGCCCAGGGTCGCCTTGACCTCCATTTCTTCCTCGCCGCGCTTCAGTTTGAGCGTGATCGTGTCGCCCGGCTTGTGGCCGCTAACATTCAAGATCAGCGCCTCGGCGTTGACGATCTCCTTGTTACCGACCGCCACGATGACGTCTTTTTCCTTCAGCCCGGCTTTCTCCGCCGCGCTCTTCGCTTCGACCTTGTTGATGAGGGCGCCACCGCCGTCGGCGTCCGCCAGGCCAATACCCAGGTAGCCGCTGCCGCCTTTCGGGATCGGCGGGCCCTTGGAGGCCGGCAGGTTGCGCGTTGCGACGCTGACCACGCCGACCGCGGCCGGGTCGGTCCCCATGCCGGCGCTGGCCACGAAATCGCCGACGGCCGCGAGCTTGCTCGACGCCCACGTAACCGGCGCGAGCGGCGGCAGTTCGGTCGAGTCGATCTTGAGCATTGCCAGATCGTGCTTCTCGTGAACGCCGACCACCTTGGCGTCGAACGTCTTGCCGTCGCGTAGCTTGATTGTGATCTTGCCTTCCAGGTCGCTGAACTTGGTGAGGATGAAGCCGGTCGAAGTGATGGCGACACCGAGGGAGGTGTCCTTGCCGTTGCAGCGGACGCGCACAGTACTCTGGGCCGCCTTCGCAACGGGTTCGCGCAAGATGGCGAGGAACTTGTCGCTGCTCTTGATCTCCACGCCGCCGGTGCCGCCACCGCCGCCCTTGGTGCCCTTGCCCTTCTGAGCGTAAGTGGGGGCAGGCCCTCCCAGGCCAAAGCCCAGGACAAGGGATACGGTCAGCAGAGGCAGCAGGCGACCGAACACGAATTTACCGAGAATCATGAGTGAGTAACTCCTCAGAGAAGGTGAGTGGTGAGTGGTGAGTGGTGAGTGAAGAGGGGAAAAGTCCTTCTTCACTCACCGCTCACCACTCACCACTCACCACCTATTCAACGCTTGCCGACCACGATTTTCAGGGACACCGTCTCCTCGCCGCGCTGGACCTCCAACCTCACTTCCTCGCCGATGCGGCGCCGTTGAACCTGATTGACAAGATCCTCGAAATCGACGATCTTGTTGCCAGCGAAGCGGCGAACGACGTCATTGACCTTCAGGCCGGCTTTCTCGGCGGGCGAACCGGGGGCGACCACGAGGATCTTGCACTCCTTGCCTTCCGGGTCGCCCTGGACGCCGAGGTAGGGAGTGCTTTTACCCGCCCCGCCGAAGGCATCGCCTGCGGCGAGCTGGTCCCAGGTTTCACGGTAGGTATCGACCGGCACGTGAATGTTCGCCGTGATGGCGCCGGAGATGCGGCTATGGATGCCGATGACCTTGCCGCGCATGTCGAAGAGTGGCCCGCCGGAATCGCCACCGACGAGGGTGCAGTCGGTGCGGACCAGTACCTTGCCACTATCAAGAACGCGGCCGACGCGCACTACGGGACTTCTGCCAACCTCGTAGCCGCCGGGATGGCCGATCGCCATGCACCACTCGCCCTTTTTCAGGCTCCCGGAGGTGCCCATGTCGACGAAGGGCCATTTGCCCCCTTCGGTGATCTTGATCATGCCGCTGTCGATGCGACCATTGTTGCCCAGGGTCTTGCCCTTGACCGTGCGGCCGTTGTGCAGGGTGAGGATCACGTCGCGGCCCGGCTTGCCGGAGACGTGGCCGGCGGTCAGCACGTAGCCGTCCTCGCTGACGATGACGCCGCTGCCCTGGCCGGCGCCGATCTTCACGTTGACGGTGCAGAGGATGAGCCTGGGCAGAATGCTTTTGATATGTTTCTGGATCGCCTTGAGATCCTCGACCGACTCAGGCACGGCCTTCTCGAAGGCTGCAGGTAGAGCCTTGGGCTCGGTTTTGGTGGTGACATCGTTGGAACTGGAGCGCGCCAGCGTCCCGGTCAGGACCAGCGCCGCCAGCACCGCGGCGGCCGTGATGGCCGGTTTGAAGGAGAAGGGGAATTGGTGACTTCGGAGCATCAGAATCGTCTCCCTCGGATGGAATGGAACAAAAAGATCAAGATCTTTGGAAGGATCGTGCCAGTCATTAAACCCGGACGGGCGATGGACGGTATCGCGGAAAATGCTTTCGATCGCCCGCGCCGTCTAACCTATTCAAGTATAACGGTTTCAGGTCCGGGTGCAACGACGAAGTGGGCAGCTTGTCGTTTTCCGCGGCATAGGCGAGACGCCTGGGCCACGGAAAGTTAACCGTCACTGACGCCGCAGTCGCCGGGCCAGGCGGCGCAGCGACGCGGGATACGATAGCAGCTGGAAACCGTTGCGCCAGTGCCACAGCAAGCTCGCGTCGTTGCCGAGCAGAAAGGTGCTGAAGAGCTGGGTGTAACCCAGGGCGAGCAGTTCACCCGCAGCAGCCGCCAGCAGGGCAGTGCCGACCCCGTGCCCGCCGCTTGTCGGAGTCACGAAAATCCAGGCCAGGTGCGGTCTACCCAGGCGGCGCTCGACGCAGTCCTCGGGCGGCGGTTCCGTCCAGTAATAGTTGTCCATCTCCGACGGGTCGCCCACGGGGAG
>DASPXY010000163.1:0-3086 GCA_035637055.1 Gemmataceae bacterium
AGCGCCGTTGCGGTCCGAGGCGCCATAGACCAGGCCACCGCGGATACCGGCGCCGGCAAGCATCGCCGAGTAAGCCGCCGGCCAGTGATCGCGGCCGGAACTGCCGATCCGCGGGCTGCGGCCGAACTCGCCGACCAGCACCACGAGCGTGCTGTCGAGCAGCCCGCGCACCTCAAGATCTTCCAGCAACGCCGACACCGCCTGATCGAGGTTTGGCAGTGCCCAGCCCAGGCCGAACGCGCCGGTGCCGAAGATGCTGCCCAGGCCGCCGCCGTGCATGTCCCAGGTCTGCACGTTGCGGAAGCGCTCGCCCGGCGGCGTGCCCGTCCAGGCGGTCACGCTGACCAGGCGCACGCCGGCCTCGATCAGCCGCCGTGCCATGAGCAGATTCTGCCCGAGCGGGTGTCGCCCGTAGCGATCGCGTGCGGCGGTCGCTTCGCGCTCCAGGTCGAAGGCGCGGCGCGCTGCCGGCCCGGTGAGCAGATCGACGGCCCGTTCCTGGAACATCTGCAGCGCCGCGGCCGAACCGCCCGTTGGGGCTGACGACGTCTCCGAACGGCGCAACAGGTCGTAGCGCTGTTGCAGACGCTCGCGCGACACGTCCGCGGGTGAGTCAAAAGCACGGACGCGAAACCCCGGCGCGGACGGGTTGTCCAGATCGGTGCCGATCCGCAGCGGACTGTAGGCCGCCCCGAGGAAGCCGCCGGTGAGGTAGCGCGGCTGCACGTCGCCGGCCAGGTTTTGCAGCCAAACATAGGAGGGCAAGTTGCTCGTGGCCGGGCGCACCTGGGCGGCCACCGAACCGAAATAGGGCGTGTCCGGCGTCGGGTTGGAGTGGCCGGTCATGCAAATGTGCATGCCGCCGTCGTGTCCGCCGTTGCCGTGGGTCATCGAACGGACAACGGAGTAGCGATCGGCGAGCCGGGCCAGGCGCGGCAGCAACTCGCAAATGCGGAAGCCGGGGACGCTCGTGGCGATGGGCCGGTAGGGGCCGCGAATCTCGCTCGGGGCGTCCGGCTTGAGATCCCAGCTATCCAGGTGGCTGGCGCCGCCATATTGCACGATGAAAATGCAGGACTTCTCGGTGCTCCGGGCGCTGCCGCGCGTCCCTGTCGAGGACGCGCCGCGGAGGAACTGCGGCAGGCCAAGGCCAAGGAGACCGATGCCCCCAACTTGCAGGAGTTGGCGGCGACTGAGCAAGCGTTCTGCCGGACGGCGGTTCATGGCGGGGCCTCGTGGCAGAGTTCAGGCGGGCGCTGGTCGGCGGAGGGCGCGTGCGGCCCTTTCTGGGGGGTAGGGAGTTCGGCTGCGCCGAGCGCGACTGCCGACTCTTACGCTTATACCCGAGGACGGTGGGAAAAGAAAGCTACTTGCTGCAATGCCGTGTCAACTGCCGCGCTGCTCGACCCAGTTGGTCAGGCGGCCAATGCCGGTAATGTCGATCTCGATCACATCGTCGGCAATCAGCGAAAAGTCGTCGGGCGGGACGATGCCGGTGCCGGTCAGCAGCACGACGCCATTGGGAAATGTGTTCTCGCGGCCCAGCCACGCGATCAACTCGTCCAGCGGTCGTGCCATCTCCGAGACGCGCGTGGCGCCCTCGAAGACCTTCTGCCCGCGGCGCTGGATCGTCAGACGGATCGCGACCTGATCCAGCGGCGGCATCGCCTCCGCCAGCGTGATCACCGGGCCGAGAGCGCAACAGTGATCGTGGACCTTCGCCTGCGGCAGGTAAAGGGGGTTCTCGCCCTCGATGTCGCGGGCGCTCATGTCGTTGCCGATGGTGTAACCGACCAGGCGCAGTCGCGGCGAGAGCACCAGCGCCAACTCCGGCTCCGGCACGCTCCAACGGCTGTCGGCGCGGATGCGGACGCGGTCACCCGGGCCGGAGACGCGATGCGGCGTCGCCTTGAAGAACAGTTCCGGCCGCGCCGCCGTGTAGACCTTGTCGTAGAAAGTGGCGGCGCCGACCGACTCGCGCTCGCGTGCCTGCCGGCTCCGCTTGTACGTCACGCCGGCGGCCCACACTTCCTGGCGATCGATCGGGGCCAGCAGCGTCACCTCTTCGAGCGGCACATTGCGGGCGCTGTCGTCGATGAGGTCGTGCGCGACGCCTGCGGGGTTGTCGGAGTGCAGGACGTCGCTGAGGCAGCGCATGCCGACGTAGTCTTCGAGGTCGAGGAAGCGCACATGATCGTTGGCCACAACCCCGACGCGCGTTTCCCCGGTGCCTATTTGGACTTTGCAGAGCTGCATATGTGATCTCCTGCACCATGCCGGTTGCGCTTTAGTTTAGCTCGCGCGACGGGCTTTGTCGTGGGCATTAGGCGGAAGGTTGCGCGCCAAGACGCAAAGAGCGCGCAGTTGTGGCACGGTCTCCTGACCGTGCCACGCTGCTGACCGTAGGTCTCCCTGTGGTGCCCGCATGCCAGAGGAGACCTTCGGTCGAACCCCGTGGCACGGTCAGGAGACCGTGCCACAACGGGACGAGGGATTCTCTTCGTGTTCTTTGCGCCTTGGCGCGAAACTCTTCGGCCCAGGTCCTACCATAACCGAAGGGCAAACTTCCAGGGCACGACGCCCGCTTCCGGCCGAGGAAACCATGTTCCGCTACCGCCCGCGCAGCCAACCCGAAGGAACCGACATTCGTTCCCTCGACGATGTGCGACAGATCATTGTCGAAAGCCTGCGCCCGGCCAACTTCTACACGGCGCCGGACCTCACCCTGGAATGGGCCCATGTGCCCGCCGAGGAGACTCCCTGGGAGATCTTCCAGGGCCGCCTTCTCGACCGTGCCCACACGCGCCAGCGACGCTCTTTCGAGGCGTGGAATGTCTACGTCGTCGAAGGCGGGGCTCGCTCGGAGGAGCCATTGCTGGCGATCAAACTGGACGCGGGCGCGAGCGAGCTGCACATCACGCGCGGTCTGCTCTGTTACGTGTGGGAAGGTTACCACGCCGGCGACAACGTCTACCTCAGCCGCGAGACGACGCGCTGGGTGCGCGAGTTGGTCGGCACGGTCAAGCTCGCACAGTTCGCCAATGGTGCCGATTTGCTGGACGAACTTGCCGGCCGACTGTTCCAGG
>DASPXY010000164.1:0-8211 GCA_035637055.1 Gemmataceae bacterium
TGGTAGGTCGGGTAAACGCTGGAATCGAAGCGGAAGCCTTCCTCGATGAGCACGTCGAGTGCCCACAGGCTGTCGTGCGTGATCGAGAAACTCGGCGCCCGATAGGCGGTGACGGGAACGCCGACGGCATCCTGGAGCACGTCGCGCGCGCGCCGCAGATCCAGGCGAAAGGCCGCCGGCGTCTGCTGGTAGATGAGGCGGTGCCAGTACCCGTGGCAGGCGATCTCGTGGCCCGCGGCGTGGATGCGACGGACGAGGCGCGGATTCCGCTCAGCGATCCAGCCAAGGATGAAGAATGTCGCCTTGACGGAGGCATTTTCGAGCAAATCGAGGATCGTCTCGGTGCTGGCCTCGACGCGCGGCGCGAACTGATCCCACTGTTCGCGCGGGATCAGGTACTCGAAAGCGCTGACGTGGTAGTAGTCTTCGACATCCACGGTCAGGGCGTTGAGCGGCGGTGGTTCCGGCTCTGGCGGGGAGTGCGGCTCACGATGGATCGGACTGAGTAGCGGCACGTTGTTTTCCTTGTCTTGCTCCCCTCTCCCGCAAGGGGAGAGGGGAGAGAAAATCACGGAGTCTTGCGTGTCAGGGCCGTCGGCAGCCCGAGCCAGCGGCGCACCGGCCTGCGTCCGGCGAGCCATTCCGTCACGATGCCCGCGCCCGCGCCGAGATGGATCGTCGCAAACACGAGCGGCAGCAATGGGAAAAGGGTTGGCCGGCGGGCGCGTGCGGCGAGCGTCAGCGACACGAGCAGCACGACCGCGGCGTATAGCGCCAGGGTGCCGCCATAGAGCGCCGCGAGCCACGGCGAGAGCCACGCGAGCGGCGGACCAGCGAGCAGTCCCAGCAGGAACGCCGCCGGGGCAAAACTACGGACACTCCCGGTCTCAGGATGTTTGCGGGCGAGGCGGACGCGGCCCCGGCCGTAGCGCACCATCTGGCGGAACAGACCGCCCAGGCTGGACCGCGGAACGTAGCGAGCGGCGATTCGTGGCGTGAAGAAACAACGCAGGCCGGCCCGCGCGACGCGGTGGTTGAACTCGACGTCTTCGCAGGCGTCGAAGGCCTCGTCGAACAGTCCGACACGCGAAAACACGCCACGGCGGTACGCCACCGCGACGCTCTGCGGCGGGACGAACCGCTCCTCGGAAGCATAGATGTACGAGTCGGGATGATGCCCGAGCCAGCAACTTCGGCCGGCGGCAACGGCGCGCTGCATCAGCGTGGCGCCAGAGACGTCGAGCGGTTGCGGGCGGCCGACACAGTCCGCCCCACTGCGACGGAAGGCATCCGCCAACTCCGTCAAGTAATTGACGCGGTCGATCTCACAATGCCCGTCCACGATCACCAGTAGATCCCCGCGCGCGGCGAGGATCGTCAGGTTGCGCCCGGCGCTCGACCAGCGCCGCGGATTGTCCAGCAACCGTACGTTCGGCCAGCGCGCGGCGTAGTCGCGCACGAGGGCGGCTGTCGCGTCGGTGGAGCGGCCGTCGGCGACAAGAATCTCAAAGGAGTCACGGGCGTAGTCCTGATGCAACAGCTGGTCCAGGGTGTCGCGGATAAAGGCGGCTTCGTTGCGCACCGGGACGATCACGGAGATGAACGGCCGGTCGAGTCCCGGGGGATCTTCATTGCGGCCGACGGGCAACCGATCGAGCATCCTGCTCATCAGCGGTCTCCTCCAAATTCCCGCTTGCGGGTTAGCGCTCTGAGCGCTAACCCGCAAGCGGGATCAGGGCATTCACGCGGCCTTGCGCATGCGCGCTGGCGCCGGCGTGCCGACTTCCGGAACGGTGGTCTTCATGACCTCCGCAATGGCGTCGCTCGTGGGAATGCGCAGCAGCCAGCCGGAGATGCGGATCGGGATGCCCAGCATCCGGCAGGCGGTGCAGCACACCAAACGAAAGTCCAGCCACGGCCCGCACGCACGCACATAGTACAGATCCTGCTGCAGCTTACGGCGCACACTGTCCAGGTCGCTATCGGCCGGGAGTTGCACCTGCGCCAGTCCCGTGACGCCAGGCCGCACCACCAGCCGCCGCCGATAGCCCGGCAGCGCTCGCTCCAACTCGCCGATGAACTCAGGGCGTTCCGGCCGCGGGCCGATCAGGCTCATGTCGCCGCGCAGCACGTTCAGCAACTGCGGCAACTCATCGAGGTGGGTGATACGTAATACGTACCCGATCCGGGTGACGCGCGGGTCGCCGGGGATCGCCCAGCGCGGCCCGGTCAGCGACTCCGCGTTGTGGATCATCGTGCGAATCTTGTAAATCGTGAACGGCCGGCCTCCCAGCCCGAT
Organism: Gemmataceae bacterium; assembly: GCA_035637055.1. Lineage (GTDB taxonomy): Bacteria > Planctomycetota > Planctomycetia > Gemmatales > Gemmataceae > DASPXY01. The sequence goes on from DASPXY010000164.1 coordinate 2,300, forward strand.
CCGCGTTTGCGTGTAGAACGCCGGCCCGCGTGACGTCACCTTGACCAGCAGCGCTGCCAGCAGCATCAGCGGCCCTGTCAGCACCAGCAGCACCAGGGCCGCGACGAACTCCACCCCACGCTTCATCGGTCTGTACCAACCGCTCCTGTCCATCCATTGCCCCACGCTTGCGAGCCTGTCTTTACGACTGCGGCCCCTCCCCGGTCGCCCGACGCACTCGTCGCCTCCTTCCACTCCACGAATGTCCAGATCGATCAACATGCTCTTCTCCTCTCTGCTGAGTAGAATTTTCAACGGGGGCGTGCGGCCGGGGCTGGCTTTCGGTGGCAGCGGCGGCGCATCACGATGCCGGCAGCACATTGGGCTGCAGCACGGGCAACAGTTGGTGCATCAGTTGCAGGCAGGGGTCTTCCGCCAGGGGCTCGGTCGCGCTCGCCATCTCGCGGATGAAGTACAGTTTGTAGAGGATCTGCCGATTGGCGAAGGCGACGCGCGGGCTATCGGCGATCTGCCACTTGCCGCCGGGGTTCCACGACCAGAAGATGCGCAGCCGCGTCTGGTCGGCTGCCTTCATCTTCTTGGCCCGGGCCGTGTAAAACTGCGAACCGCTCGCTGCCGAGCCGGGCGGGACCGTGAACTCCTGGTTGGGTTCCATCTCGAAGCCGCTGGCGGCGTAGCACACGTCGGGCGTGTGGATCGCCACCTTCGTCGGACGGCCGCACGCCAGGAAGACGGTCACTTCCTTGCCGGTCTGGCGATGGACGTAGCAGCACGAGATCGAGCCAGCCAGACCGCCGCTCGTGCGATTACCGTTGTCTAGCTTCTTGCCGCGCCAGTCGCCGACGGTCAGCGGCAACCCGTCGAGCTTCGCGACCGCTTCGTCGAGGTCGGGCGACTCGGCCCAGCGCTCGGTCCAGACGCCGTGGACCAACCCGGAGAACAGCAGCACGATGAAGGCGGCGGCGACAGGCAACAGGCGTGTCATCAGAATCATCCTCAAACCAAGGGGGTCATTGGTCTCTTGCTCCCCTCTCCCCTGTACTCGGGGGCGAGGGGAGGAGTCTGGGCACGGACGACCGTTCTCGGTCACGCGGCCGCGGCGGTGGGCTGCCGGTCCTGCCGCCGTCGGGCGTACGGCTCGCTCGGCAGACCGTTGACGACGGCCCCAAACAGCCGAATGCCCAGCGTCGCGAGCCGTTCGTGAGCGGTGTGAACGCGCGGCGTCTGGCTGACGCCGTGCATCACCGACAGAATGACAGCGTCCACGTGCTGGCCGATCAACAGCGAATCCGTCGCGGGCAGGACGGGGTGCGAGTCGATCACGACGAAGTCGAACTCCTGCTTGAGCCGCTCGAAGATCGTGCCGACACTGTCGCGGGCCAGTTCCTGCACCACCTCGCGATCCCACTGGCCGGCCGGCAGCAGCCACAGGTTCTCGTCGATCGTCGTTGGCCGCACCGCGTCGGGCAGTTCCACCTCGCCGAGCACCACTTCACTGAAGCCCGGTTGCAGCGTCTGCTCGAAGAACTGGTGCAGAGTGGGACGGCGCAGGTCGCAGTCAACCAGTAGGGTGCGACGGCCAGCGCGGGCCAGGCTGACCGCGAGATTGCTCGACAGGGTCGTTTTGCCCTCGCCGCCGACGGCGCTGGTGACCATCACCACCTGGGTCGGCTCAATGCTGGCATTGCGGAGCAGCATGGTCCGAATGGCGTCGATCGATTCGATGAGGTTGTGATCATCGGCATTAGCGGTCGCCAGAGGGGTGACGAACTGCCGCCGCCCGGAGGTCGGCACGGCGCCGACGACGCGCATTCCCAGCCCGACGGCGACTTCGTCGGCGGAATGGATGCGGCGAGCGCGGAACTCAAACCAGCCGACTCCGAACGCGACCAGGCCGCATGCGGCGATCGGCGCCAAGCCCATGAACACTGTGCGTTTCCTGGCGTCCTTGACCTGCCAGACCGCCTCCTGAGCCAGAGTGACCCGGAACTCCGACTGCTGTTCCACCTCGAAGGTCTTGAGCTGCTTGTCCACCTCGGCGAACTGCTTTTCCAGGCCCTTGATCTCCTCATCGAGCACCGCGACCCGGACCGTCGTAACGCCCAGATTCTCGGTATCCTGCACCAGCTGATCGAACTGCTTCTGCCAGTCCTTGGCGTGCTTCTCCAGCGGCCCGAGTTCCAGTTGGAAGGCCGCGTGCATCTGCTTGTGCTCGGCGTCGAGCTTGCGCTGAAACTTCTCCAGCAACTCGTCCTTCATGCCCTCGCGGGCGACATCGACCTCCATTCGGAGCTTCGTCAGGTTGCGGACGACCCCGACCCGCGACGGGTCGTTCCGGGGGGTTCCGAGGATATCCATGCGGGAGAGGGCCTTTTCGAGGTTCTGGATCTGCATGAGTTTGGGCTTGAGGAGGATGTCACCGTCGAGCATATCCATCAACGCTTTATCGGGGATATCATCGAGTGATATAGTCTTGTGCATGGTGTCGTGCATCGCGAGCTTCGCCTTGGCCTTCTCGACCTCGAACTGCGCCGTGGCAAGTTGCCGCGAGGCTTCCCCGAGTCGCGCCATCAGGGCTCCCCCGACCAGATTCTGCGTTGCGGAGTTGGGGTTCCCCTTGCCGCCCAGGAGACCGTCCCGGGTGGCGATTTTCTCGCCGAGTTTATCCCTGAGCTTGTCAGCGATCTTCTGAACCGTGGCCACCCGCTCCTTGCGCTCCTTGCTCTCCTTTCCCTGGACGATGGACAGGTAGGCATTGCCCAGCGCATTCACCAGGATGCACAACTCCTCGGCGTCTTCACCGGGCAGCGAGACGCTCATGAGTTCGTTCGAGTCCTGGGTATCGACCTTGATCTCTTCTTCCAGCCAGCTGATGGTCGCGAGCGTGTTGGGAAAGCGGCGAACGATGCCGAGATCGCGGACCTGATCCTGAACCAGTGCCTTGAGCAGGATATCGCGGCCCTTGAAGCGCGATGCCAGGGTCTTCTGGGCGATTGCGAAGTCGTTGCGGTAGTCCTGGCGGCCCATCAGGCTTTTTGGGTCGGCGGAAATTTGGAGAGTGGAAAAGGCGGTATATTTGGTCGGCATTAGGATCATGATCGCGATGAAGGCTCCACCGGCGGCGAGGATGCCGAGGCTGAGCGCCAGCAGCCAGCGGCGGCGCACGGCCTTCAGCAGCGACATCGCGTCCGGACCGGCCGACAGCGCCGGCGGCGGCACGGCGGCGGCGTGGCGCAGGGCCGGGTGCGGGCGGCCGGCGGCGGGATGGCGCAGCGTCGGCGGGTTCGGTTCCGGCTGGTTGGCGGGTTCGGGCTTGTCTGTATCGCGGGGCACGGCTTATCTCCCACGGGGGTGAAAGGGGGATGAATAAGGACTCACGCCGGCGAGAGGAGTTGGTTTGTAGTCCCGCCTTTAGGCGGCGGGGCGGAAACCGCCTAAAGGCGGGACTACGAACCAACTCCTGCGTTAGCCGCGGCCGAAGGGCTTGGCGGCCGCGGGCCGCGGCTGGCGCTGCCGGCGCGACGTGCGCGGGGTCGGCTCGCTCGCGGCGCTGGTGAAGACCGGCTGCGGCGCTGCCACGGCGGCCGCCACGGTCACATCTGCGGCGGGCTCGATGAGCAGATGGCGGAGCAGTTTCAGTTCCAGGGCCAGGAACAGCAGGCCCAGCGGCATCATCAGCCACCCGGCAAGGTCGTGGAAGACAGCGTCGGCAACCTCCTTGCCGAATCCCTCATGGAGCAAACCCGTGGCGGTGATGCGCAGGATATTCGTCACCAGGGCGATCGGCACAGCGCTGCCGCAGACCAGCAATTTCTCCCACAGCGGCTTCCTCATGAGCAAGGCGACGGCGGTGGACAGCGCGAAGAAGATCACCAGCATGCGCAGGCCGCTGCACGCCTCGACGACACCCAACTCAACCTCGTTGAGCAGGATGACGTTGCCTTCGCTGACGGCGGGGCGGCCGAGCGTTTGCAGGAGGAAGGTGGTCGCCTCGGTGGCGATGCGCTGCAGCGGTCCCGCCATCTGCACCGACATCCGATGCGGCAACGGGATCATGAAGAACAGGAAGGCGATGGACGGCCACGACCAGCGCAGGGCGTGCCAGCCGCCTGCCAGGACGCAGATGCCGGCGATGCACGGCAGCAGCGAGATCTGGTCGTACCACACGTACCCGAAATACGCTCCGTAAAATCGCAAACCGACGCTGGCGAGTAGCAGGAGCAGCCCCCACCAGTTGGCCCGCAGGGCCGCGGGCTGGAGCCGATCGCGGCGCAAATACAGCAGTAGCAGGGCAAAACCCGGCACGAGGTACCCGTGCGAGTATTGCGCGTCGCTGGCCCATGCCTGCGTGACCTCCGCGAGGGTGGTCCAGTAGGCCCAGAGCAGAACCGTCACCGGCAGGGCGAGGACGGCCAGGGCGTAAGCGACACGGTTCGAGCGGACAGGGGTGAGTGCGTGGGTCATTTGGGCCCCTCCCTGGTGAAGGCAGAGCGCGGAAGGCGATTCCGTTGCGGGCGTGTGGAGCGGCACCCCAGGCGGCCGCAACGGCTTTGCGGGAGCCGATGCACGAGGCCGTCGGAGATGGCTGGCGATTGTTACAGCAGTTGCGAAGAGGTCAGTTCCAGGTGTTCCGTTAGGAGGGTCGCATCATACAGTCGAGGGCGGTTGCGCGTCAACCAGGGTTTTCTGCGGCGTTGATGGATGTTCAGGAACCGCGCTTTCCCTTATGGTGGATGGGTTTGGGGAGAGGGGGATGGGAGTACGGGGGTACGAAGTACGGAGTACAAAATACCGAATACGGAGGAGGCAGCGAGGTGCGGAGGACTCTCGCCGAAAAGCTCTGCACTCGGTACTCCGTACTCGGTACTTCGTACTCCCTTCCCTTCTCCCCCAACCTGTGCGGCAAAGAGCACAGCCTTCTTCAGCTGGTAAACTGAGGAAAGTTGACCTGTCGTAAGATTCGTAAGTTGCGAAGGGGTGGCCAATCTCGACAAGCCCGGCAAGGTGAGGTGAGTCCGGCACCACCGAATTCCGATTACGAAGTCTAGCGCGGGACACCCCCGCACCCGATCGCAAGGAAGCGTTGCCTCGGGCTCGACGGCGTCGAGTCATTCAGGAATTGAGGAGTCGGGATATGCCAGAGAGATGCATGGGTCGCCTGGCCTCCGGAATGGCCATCGTGCTCGGACTGTGTGCCGTAGGCACGGGCTGCAACACCTTCTCCACACGCGATGCCATGTCTCCCGGCAGCGCTGGGGTGGGGGCGCAAGTCGCCTCCGCTCCCCAGAATCCGCCGGCGGACGGGAGAACCGGGAGCTTCACCCGCGTCGCGGCTCATCCCCAGGTGCTCCAGCCCCGCTCCGAGTTCGAGTGGACTGTCGAGGTCGCGGAGCCGCGGCAGAGCATGACCGGCCGTACATTTGTTGGCCCTGACGGCACCGCCACCCTTGGGCCGTACGGCACTTTCCCGGTTGCCGGGCAGTCTCTCGACCAGGCTCGCCAAGCCATCGAGCAACACCTGAGCGCCTGTCACTTGCGCGGGCCGAAAGTTCGCCTGACGCCGATCACTGTGGTTCCCGCCACTGCCCGAGTCACTGCGCAGACACCTCGGCAACCGGTCGCTCGGACGGCTCCGGCGCAGATCCAGCAGGTCGCACAGGCATCGCCCGCGCCGCAGCAAGCTGTCTGGCGCGCGGTGCCACGTGAAGAAGTAACGCCCGTGGGTCTGACGATGCCGTCCGCCCCGGAAGCGCCGTCCCCGCTCGCGGTCGCCCCCCCGCCGCGGCGGATGACTGGCCAGTTCGCGACGGTCCCCGGCCTGCGTCCGATGATGGTCGCCGATGCCAGGTCCGGGCCAGTCCTGCAGCCAGCCAACCCGGGCGAGCAGCGCGAGGGTGAACCCATCAAGGCGC
>DASPXY010000165.1:0-2772 GCA_035637055.1 Gemmataceae bacterium
GTCGGGCATGTCGAGGGCGCGATTGCAGTCCGTCACCAGCGCGAGGCGATCCGGTCCCTTGACCTTGTACGCCAGCAGCAGCAGCTCGCGCTGCAGGTGCTTGCCGTCGGCGATGACCTCGGTGGTCAGCTCGTCAAAGTACAGCGTCGCCTCCATCACGCCGCCGCGCATCGGATAGGTCTGCTCCTGGCGCAGCCGGGCACGATCGGACATCGCACAAAAGAGATGGTCTACATGACGAACTCCCCAGCGGATCGCAGCCTCCATCTGCTCGAAGGTGGCATACGAGTGACCGGCGTTGCAGCGAATGCCGCGCTCCCGGCAGGCGCGAACGAACCCCTCCGCCCCGGGCAACTCCGGCGCCACCGTGGCCGTGGCGATGCTGTCGGCGAACGCGAGGTACTGCTCGTACTCGTGCGGTGCCGGAGGCCGCACCGGCGCGGCGGGATGGCAGCCCCGGGCCTCGCGCGCGAAGTAAGGGCCATAGAAGTGAGCGCCGAGGATGCGGGCGCCGCCGGTGCCTTCCCGTTGGAGGCGATGACACACCTGGAGGAAGGCCAGGTGCTGCTCGTGACGGGCGACGGTGGTGGTCGGCAGCAGGCTGGTCGTGCCGTGGCGGGCGTGGGCGCGGCAGACCGTGCGAAAGGCGTCCTCGGTGCCGTCCATGAAGTCGGCGCCCGCGCCGCCGTGGACGTGCAGATCCACGAAACCCGGAGCCAGGTAACCTCCATCGAGATCGACAATCTCCGCTGCGTGCGGTGGCGTGGTGCCGACCGAGGCGATTCGCTCGCCCTCGACGCGGACGCAACCGTCGAGCAGCAGTTCCGTTTCCAGGATGATCGTCCCGCCGGTGAAGAGCATGGTTGTTCGGGCCTCGTCTCAAAGGGTTTGCTTGGCGCTTCGGGTATCGCGCGGGCGGCGTTACCGCTATAATACCGGCTTGACAGCGGACAGGAGCATCCGCCAGCGTCGCCCGTTCAGGAACCCGACCATGCACATTCAGGACATTTTCCGCGACCATCCCACCACCTTCAGTTTCGAGTTCTTCCCGCCCGGGACCAATGCCGCCTGGGAGGAACTGTTTGTCACCATCGCTCAGTTACAGGAACTCAAGCCGTCGTTCGTCTCGGTGACGTACGGCGCCGGTGGCTCGACGCGCGAGAAGACGCACGATCTGATCGTTCGCATTCACCGCGAGACCAACCTGACGGCGGTGTCGCACCTCACGAGCGTCTGTCACACCCGCGAGGAGTTGGAGGGGATCCTCGAACGCTACGCCACTTCGGGGATCGAGAACGTTCTCGCTCTGGGTGGCGATCCGCCGCGGAACATGCCGAACTACAACCGCGCCAACGACGCCTTCCGCTACGCGGCAGAACTGGTGCGCTTCGTCCGCTCGCGCACGAGCGTGCCGGACCCGCGCGGCTTCGGGGTCGGCGTGGCGGGTTTCCCCGAGGGGCACCCGCTGACACCAAATCGCCTCAAGGAGATGGACTATCTCAAAATGAAGGTAGCTGAGGGGGCGGATTACATCTGCACGCAGCTGTTCTTTGATAATCGCGACTTCTACGACTTCCGCGAGCGCTGCGACCTGGCGGGCATTCGCGTCCCCATCGTGGCCGGGATCATGCCCATCGCCACGAAGGCCGGCATGGTGCGGATGGCGGAGTTGGCCTTGGGGGCGCGCTTCCCCGCCAAACTCTTGCGCGCGGCGGCCCGTTGCCCCAATGACCAGACGACCCCGGGTGCCCCCCCTCGAAACGACGCACTGGCGCGCGTCGGCATCCACTGGGCGACGGAGCAATGCCTGGATCTCTTGGAGAACAACGTGCGCGGCATCCACTTCTACACGCTCAATCGCTCCGACGCAACGCGGCAGATTTACGAGAACCTGGGTGTGCGGGACTCGGCGGCGCTGCGGTCCGTGTAGGCTGGCTGGTCAGGGATCAGAAGTCAGAGCCCGAGCGTCAGCGCGGGCTCTGACTTCTGACAACTCTGGGAGACTGCCTTCCATGCAGCTTGTGTGCTCCAAGTGCAGCCGTATCCTGGAGTTCTCCGGGCAGCGTCCCTCCTTTTGCGCCTATTGCGGACATCCTACCTCTGTCATTCGCGGCCAGACCGCAGGCAGTTCCGACCCCAACGCGGCCACGATCAACCTGGCGGGCGATGGGTCGCGCGCTGCCGCCTCCACCCCCACGACTGTCGGCGGCTATCGGCTGCTGCGCGAGTTGGGGGCGGGCGGCATGGGGACCGTGTTCGAGGCGGAAGAGATCGCCTCCGGGCGGCACGTGGCCGTCAAGTTGATCGCCTCAGTCTTCGCCGACCCCGGCGATGCCGTCGAGCGTTTTCGCCAGGAAGGCCGCATCGCCAGCATGATTTCGCATCCGCGCTGCGTCTTCGTCCTCGCCGTCGAGGAGGAGGCGGGGCAGCCCTACATCGTCATGGAGTTGATGCCGGGCAAGACGTTGAAGGAACTCGTCGAGGAACGCGGTCCGCTGCCGCCGGGAGAGGCTATTGCCAAGATCCTCGATGTGATCGACGGTCTCGCCGAGGCGCATCGACTCGGGTTCATCCATCGCGACGTCAAGCCGTCCAACTGCTTCCTGGAGGCGGACGGCCGCGTCAAAGTGGGCGATTTCGGGCTGGCCAAGGCACTTACCAAAGACGGTCACCTCACGAAGACAGGCGCGTTCGTGGGGACGCCGTACTTCGCCGCGCCGGAGCAGGTGCGGGCCGAGGCAGTCGATCAGCAGGCGGACGTCTATTCGGTGG